>NZ_JAPVZM010000001.1:0-299223 GCF_041432335.1 Streptococcus sp. 20925_1_24
AAATAAGCAGTTGAGAAGAAATTTTCAACTGTTTTTTCTTTCTCTTACGAATAATCTAAGAGAGGAGAAAATATGGAAGCAATTATTGAGAAAATAAAAGAGTATAAAATCATTGTCATCTGTACTGGTCTGGGCTTGCTTGTAGGAGGATTTTTCCTGCTAAAGCCAACTCTACAAACACCTGTAAAAGAAACGAATTTACAGGCAGAAGTTGCCGCTGTTTCCAAGGATTCATCGACCGAAAAGGATGTGAAGAAGGAAGAAAAGGAAGAAAAGGAAGAACCGGTTGAACAAGATCTAATCACAGTAGATGTGAAGGGGGCTGTTAAATCGCCAGGGATTTATGATTTGCCTGTGGGTAGTAGAGTCAATGATGCTGTTCAGAAGGCTGGTGGCTTGACAGAGCAAGCAGACAGCAAGTCGATCAATCTAGCTCAGAAAGTCAGTGATGAGGCTCTGGTTTACGTTCCAACTAAGGGAGAAGAAGTAGCTAATCAACAGACTAATTCTGGAGCGCCTTCTTCAACAAGCAAGGACAAGAAGGTTAATCTCAACAAGGCCAGTCTTGAAGAACTCAAGCAGGTCAAGGGACTGGGAGGAAAACGAGCTCAGGACATTATCGACCATCGTGAATCAAATGGGAAATTCAAGTCAGTTGATGAACTTAAGAAGGTCTCTGGCATTGGTGCTAAAACGATAGAAAAGCTAAAAGACTATGTTACAGTGGATTAAGAATTTCCCCCTTCCCCTAATCTATCTGAGTTTTCTATTGCTTTGGCTTTACTATTCTATTTTCTCAGCATCCTATCTTGCTTTGTTGGGCTTTGTTTTTCTGCTAGTCTGTCTCTTTTTCCAATTTCCTTGGAAATCTGCTAGCAAAGTTCTAGTGATTTGTGGAATCTTTGGCTTCTGGTTTCTGTTTCAAAATTGGCAACAGAGTCAAGCGAGTCAAAATTTGGCTGTTTCTGTTGAAAGGGTACGGATTTTGCCTGATACTATTAAAGTCAATGGTGACAGTCTATCCTTTCGTGGCAAGTCTGATGGACGCATTTTTCAAGTTTATTATAAACTCCAGTCCGAGGAGGAGAAAGAAACCTTTCAAGCTTTAACCGACATTCATGAGATAGGACTAGAAGGGAAGCTTTCGGAGCCAGAAGGGAAGAGAAATTTTGGTGGTTTCGACTACCAAACCTATCTGAAAACTCAGGGAATTTACCAGATTCTCAATATCAAAAAAATCCAGTCACTTCAAAAGGTTGGCAGTTTGGATATAGGTGAAAATCTGTCCAGTGTACGCCGAAAGGCTGTAGTTTGGATTAAGACGCACTTTCCAGACCCTATGCGCAATTACATGACAGGACTCTTGCTAGGACATCTGGATACAGACTTTGAGGAGATGAATGAGCTTTATTCTAGTTTAGGAATTATCCACCTTTTTGCTTTGTCTGGTATGCAGGTAGGATTTTTCATGGATGGCTTTAAGAAACTTCTCTTGCGATTGGGCTTGACCCAAGAAAGGTTGAAATGGCTGACTTATCCCTTTTCCCTTATCTATGCAGGGCTGACAGGATTTTCAGCATCAGTCATTCGCAGTCTCTTGCAAAAGCTACTAGCTCAACATGGGGTTAAGGGCTTGGATAATTTTGCCTTGACGGTTCTTGTCCTCTTTATTATCATGTCAAACTTTTTCCTGACTGCAGGAGGAGTTTTGTCCTGCGCTTATGCTTTTATCTTGACCATGACCAGCAAAGAAGGAGAGGGACTCAAGACAGTTGTCAGAGAAAGTCTAGTCATTTCCTTGGGAATATTACCCATTTTATCCTTCTATTTTGCAGAATTTCAACCTTGGTCCATCCTTTTGACCTTCGTCTTATCCTTTCTATTTGACTTGGTCTTCTTACCGCTCTTGTCTATCATATTTGCCCTTTCCTTTCTCTATCCAGTCATTCAGCTGAATTTTATCTTTGAATGGTTGGAAGGGATTATTCGCTTGGTATGGCAGGTGGCAAATAGACCGATTGTCTTTGGACAACCTAATGCGTGGCTTTTAATTTTATTGTTAATTTCCTTGGCTTTAGTCTATGATTTGAGGAAAAACATTAAAAAGCTAGCAGTGTTGAGCTTATTGATTACAGGTCTCTTTTTCCTGACCAAGTATCCACTGGAAAATGAAATTACCATGCTGGATGTGGGGCAAGGAGAAAGTATTTTCCTACGGGATATAACTGGTAAAACCATTCTCATAGATGTCGGTGGCAAGGCAGAATCTGATAAGAAAATTGAAAAATGGCAAGAAAAGGCAACGACTAGCAATGCCCAGCGAACCTTGCTTCCCTACCTCAAAAGTCGAGGAGTGGCCAAGATTGACCAGCTGATTTTGACAAATACGGACAAGGAACATGTTGGTGATTTGTTGGAGGTGACCAAGGCTTTTCATGTAGGGGAGATTTTAGTATCAAAAGGCAGTCTAAAACAGAAGGAATTTGTGGCAGAACTACAGGTGACTCAAACCAAGGTGCGTAGTGTGTCAGTGGGAGAGAACCTTCCAATTTTTGGAAGTCAGTTAGAAGTCCTATCTCCAAGGAAAATTGGAGATGGAGGTCATGAAGATTCCCTGGTTCTGTATGGAAAACTCTTGGATAAGCACTTTCTCTTCACAGGAAATTTGGAGGAAAAAGGAGAGAAGGACTTGATGAAGCAATATCCTGACCTAGAGGTGGGGGTCTTGAAAGCTGGTCAACATGGCAATAAAAAATCATCAAGTTCAGCCTTTCTAGAAAAACTCAAACCAGAGCTTACTCTTATCTCAGTTGGAAAGAACAATCGAATGAAACTCCCCCATCAGGAAACTTTGACACGACTGGAAGATATCAATAGTAAAGTTTACCGAACTGACCAGCAAGGAGCTATACGCTTTAAAGGGTGGAATAGTTGGAAAATTGAAACGGTTGGTTAATGAGCAGAAACTTTTCAAAAAAATAACTTTTTATCTTGACAAGGGCTAGAAAACTTGGTATCATATAAAAGTTGAGAAAAGCAGAAGTGAGAGCTTCTCGCCTTGTGACATTAAGTTGCCTGGCCCTACGGATGAAAAGTTTCTAAGAAACGCTATCATAACGTGCGGGCTTGTATATTTACGAGTCCGCTATTGTTTTTCTCTAATAAAACAAAAGAGGTGAAAACCATAGCAAAGCAAGACTTATTCATCAATGATGAGATTCGTGTACGTGAAGTTCGCTTGATTGGTCTTGAAGGAGAACAGCTAGGCATCAAGCCACTCAGTGAAGCGCAAGCTTTGGCTGATAATGCTAATGTTGACCTAGTATTGATTCAACCCCAAGCCAAACCGCCTGTTGCAAAAATTATGGACTACGGTAAGTTCAAATTTGAGTACCAGAAGAAGCAAAAAGAACAACGTAAAAAACAAAGTGTTGTTACTGTGAAAGAAGTTCGTCTAAGTCCAACCATTGACAAGGGTGACTTTGATACAAAACTTCGCAATGCACGCAAATTCCTTGAAAAAGGAAATAAAGTTAAGGTATCTATTCGCTTTAAGGGTCGTATGATTACCCATAAAGAGATTGGTGCAAAAGTTTTAGCCGAGTTTGCTGAAGCAACTCAAGATATTGCCATCATCGAACAACGTGCTAAAATGGATGGACGTCAAATGTTCATGCAATTGGCGCCAGCGACTGACAAAAAATAATTGTCAGAAAGTTAAATAAAGGAGAAAAAATCATGCCAAAACAAAAAACACACCGCGCATCAGCTAAACGTTTCAAACGTACAGGTTCTGGTGGACTTAAACGTTTCCGTGCTTACACTTCTCACCGTTTCCACGGAAAAACTAAAAAACAACGTCGTCATCTTCGTAAAGCATCTATGGTGCATTCAGGAGATTACAAACGTATCAAAGCAATGCTTACTCGCTTGAAATAATAGCTTTACTGTAAGTAAACAATTCTAGGAAATATTTGGAGGAAATAAAACATGGCACGTGTTAAAGGTGGCGTTGTATCACGCAAACGTCGTAAACGTATTCTTAAATTAGCAAAAGGTTACTATGGAGCTAAACACATCTTGTTCCGTACTGCAAAAGAACAAGTAATGAACTCTTACTACTATGCATACCGTGACCGTCGTCAGAAAAAACGTGACTTCCGCAAATTGTGGATCACTCGTATCAACGCGGCAGCTCGTATGAACGGACTTTCATACTCACAATTGATGCATGGATTGAAATTGGCTGAGATTGAAGTTAACCGTAAAATGCTTGCTGACTTGGCTGTTAACGATGCAGCAGCTTTCACAGCTCTTGCAGATGCAGCTAAAGCAAAACTTGGTAAATAATAACAGATAAGACTGGAACAGGATTGTCCCAGTCTTTTTAAAAATAAAGGAGAAAAATATGGCTTCAAAAATGCTACATACTTGCTTGCGAGTAGAAAATCTTGAAAAATCAATTGCATTTTATCAAGATGCTTTTGGATTTAAAGAATTGCGCCGCAGAGATTTTCCAGACCATGCCTTCACGATTGTCTATCTAGGTCTTGAGGGTGATGACTATGAGTTGGAGTTGACTTATAACTACGATCACGGTCCGTATGTGGTTGGTGATGGATTTGCCCATATCGCCCTCAGTACACCTGATCTTGAAGCTCTTCATCAAGAGCACAGTGCAAAAGGCTATGAAGTGACTGAGCCAAATGGTCTACCAGGAACTGCACCTAACTATTACTTTGTCAAAGACCCTGATGGCTACAAGGTTGAAGTCATTCGTGAAAAATAATCTCGTGAAGTCAAGTAGAATGTTCGTTTTCTACTTGACTTTTTTTAGCTGAAAGAGTATACTAGTAAAAATTTAACCTTTAAGGGGAGTCCAGAGAGACTCACAAGGTGTCAGATAAAAGAATAGTGCAATTTTCTAGAGGAGACTTTTTGAGTGTGCTCTCTTCTGTTGTACGATTTTAACTGAGGCCTTGCAATCGCAAGGTCTTTTCTTTGTCTGGTCCCCTTAAAATTTAAGGAGGAAAAGTCATGAATCCCACATGTAAGAAACGTTTGGGTGCAATTCGTTTGGAAACCATGAAGGTGGTTGCACAGGAGGAAATCGCGCCAGCAATCTTTGAATTAGTCCTAGAAGGGAAAATGGTTGAAGCTATGCGAGCAGGCCAATTTCTTCATCTTCGTGTGCCTGATGATGCCCATCTCTTGCGCCGTCCTATTTCAATTTCGTCTATTGATAAGGCTAATAAGCAGTGTCATCTCATTTATCGGATTGAAGGGGCTGGGACAGCTATTTTCTCAACCTTAAGTCAGGGAGATACTCTTGATGTGATGGGTCCTCAGGGAAATGGTTTTGACTTGTCTGACCTAGATGAGCAGAGCCAGGTTCTCCTCGTTGGTGGTGGAATTGGTGTTCCGCCCTTGCTTGAGGTGGCCAAGGAATTGCATACGCGTGGTGTGAAAGTAGTGACAGTTCTCGGTTTTGCTAATAAGGATGCTGTTATTTTAGAGACGGAATTAGCCCAATATAGTCAAGTCTTTGTAACGACAGATGATGGTTCTTATGGTATCAAGGGAAATGTTTCCGTTGTTATCGAGGATTTAGACAATCAATTTGATGCTGTTTACTCATGTGGGGCGCCTGGAATGATGAAGTATATCAATCAAACCTTCTATAACCATCCAAGAGCCTATCTATCTTTGGAATCTCGTATGGCTTGTGGGATGGGGGCTTGCTATGCCTGCGTCCTAAAAGTGCCAGAAAGCGAGACGGTCAGCCAACGCGTCTGTGAAGATGGCCCTGTTTTCCGCACAGGAACAGTTGTATTATAAGGAGAAAATTATGACTACAAATCGTTTACAAGTTTCTCTACCAGGCTTGGATTTGAAAAATCCGATTATTCCAGCATCAGGCTGTTTTGGCTTTGGACAAGAGTATGCCAAGTACTATGATTTAGACCTTTTAGGTTCTATTATGATTAAGGCGACAACCCTTGAAGCCCGTTTTGGCAATCCAACTCCAAGGGTGGCAGAAACACCTGCTGGCATGCTCAATGCAATTGGCTTGCAAAATCCTGGTTTGGAAATTGTTTTGGCTGAAAAGTTACCTTGGCTGGAAAGAGAATATCCAAATCTTCCTATTATTGCCAATGTGGCTGGTTTTTCAAAACAAGAGTATGCGGCCGTTTCTAGTGGTATTTCCAAGGCAGCTAATGTAAAGGCTATCGAGCTCAATATTTCTTGTCCCAATGTTGACCACTGTAATCACGGACTTTTGATTGGTCAAGATCCAGATTTAGCTTATGATGTGGTGAAAGCAGCTGTAGAAGCGTCTGATGTGCCAGTTTATGTCAAACTAACTCCTAGTGTGACCGATATCGTTACTGTCGCAAAAGCTGCAGAAGATGCGGGAGCAAGTGGCTTGACTATGATTAATACTCTGGTTGGAATGCGCTTTGACCTAAAAACCAGAAAACCAATCTTGGCTAATGGAACAGGTGGGATGTCTGGTCCAGCAGTTTTTCCAGTAGCCCTCAAACTCATCCGTCAAGTAGCCCAAACAACAGACCTGCCTATCATTGGAATGGGGGGAGTGGATTCGGCAGAAGCTGCCTTAGAAATGTATCTGGCTGGAGCCTCTGCCATCGGAGTTGGAACAGCCAACTTTACCAATCCATATGCCTGCCCTGATATCATCGAAAATTTACCAAAAGTCATGGACAAATACGGCATCAGCAGTCTAGAAAATCTACGCAAGGAAGTAAAAGAGTCTCTGAGGTAAACTGCAATCAATCTGTTCTTGATTTTTTATCAGTTTGTAATGTTTATTATAGAGAATTTTGATACAATAAAATAGAAAGAACAGAGGAAGAAAGTTTATGAAGAAAGTAAGATTTATTTTTTTAGCCCTACTATTTTTCTTAGCCAGACCAGAGAGTGCAATGGCTAGTGATGGTACTTGGCAAGGAAAACAATACCTGAAATCAGATGGGAGTCAAGCAGCCAATGAGTGGGTTTTTGATGCTCACTATCAATCTTGGTTTTATATAAAAGAAGATGCCAAATATGCTGAAAATGAATGGCTAAAGCAAGGTGACGACTATTTTTACCTCAAATCTGGCGGCTATATGGCAAAATCAGAATGGGTAGAAGACAAGGGAGCCTTCTATTATCTTGACCAAAATGGAAAGATGAAAAGAAATGCCTGGGTAGGAACTTCCTATGTTGGTGCAACAGGTGCCAAAGTAATAGAAGACTGGGTCTATGATTCTCAATACGACGCTTGGTTTTATATAAAAGCAGATGGACAACACGCAGAGAAAGAATGGCTCCAAATCAAGGGCAAGGACTATTATTTCAAATCTGGTGGTTATTTGCTAACAAGTCAGTGGATTGACCAGGCTTATGTGAATGCTAGTGGTGCCAAAGTACAGCAAGGTTGGCTTTTTGACAAACAATACCAATCTTGGTTTTATATCAAAGAAAATGGAAAACATGCTGAGAAAGAATGGATTTTCGAAAATGGTCACTATTATTATCTAAAATCCGGTGGCTATATGGCAGCCAATGAATGGATTTGGGATAAGGAGTCATGGTTTTATCTAAAATCTGATGGCAAAATGGCTGAGAAAGAATGGCTATACGATGCTAAAAGTCAAGCTTGGTACTACTTCAAATCTGGTGGCTACATGGCGAAAAATGAGACAGTAGATGGTTATCAGCTTGGAAGCGACGGTAAATGGCTTGGAGAAAAAGCTACAAACGAAAATGCTACTTATTATCAAGTAGTACCTGTCACAGCAAATATTTATAATGCAGATGGTGAAAAGCTCTCCTATATATCGCAAGGTAGTGTTGTCTGGCTAGATAAGGATAGAAAAAGTGATGACAAGCGCCTGGCTATTACTATTTCTGGTTTGTCAGGCTATATGAAAACAGAAGATTTACAAGCACTAGATGCCAGCAAGGATTTTATCCCTTATTATGAGAGTGATGGGCATCGTTTTTATCACTATGTAGCTCAGAATGCTAGTATCCCAGTAGCTTCTCATCTTTCTGATATGGAAGTAGGCAAGAAATATTATTCGGCAGATGGACTGCATTTTGAAGGTTTTAACCTTGAAAATCCCTTCCTTTTTAAAGATTTGACAGAGGCTACAAACTACAGTGCTGAAGACTTGGATAAGGTATTTAGTCTGCTAAATATTAATAATAGCCTCCTGGGAAATAAGGGAGCTACCTTTAAGGAAGCCGAAGAACATTACCATATCAATGCCCTTTACCTCCTTGCTCATAGCGCCTTAGAAAGCGACTGGGGACGTAGCAAGATTGCCAAAGATAAGAATAATTTCTTTGGAATTACAGCCTATGATACGACCCCTTACCTTTCTGCCAAGACATTTGATGATGTGGATAAGGGAGTTTTAGGTGCAAGCAAGTGGATTAAGGAAAATTATATCGATAGGGGTAGAACTTTCCTTGGAAATAAGGCGTCTGGTATGAATGTGGAATATGCCTCTGACCCTTATTGGGGCGAAAAAATTGCTAGTGTGATGATGAAAATCAATGAGAAACTAGGTGGCAAAGATTAGTCCTATAATTGGATATGATTTGAGTGAGTAGTAATACTCTTCGAAAATCTCTTCAAACCACTTCAGCGTCGCCTTGGATTATATATGGTTACTGACTTTGTCAGTTCTATCTGCAACCTCAAAACAGTGTTTTGAGCTGACTTCGTCAGTCTTATCTCCAACCTCAAAGCAGTGCTTTGAGCAACCTGCGGCTAGCTTCCTAGTTTGCTCTTTGATTTTCATTGAGTATAAGTTAAAAATCCTGATTTCAAGTAAAATCAGGATTTTTTCATGGATGCGATTTTTTCTGGATCTGGTGTGACACGGAGGGTCTTTTGTCCTGTGTAGGTGACAAAGCCGGGTTTTCCACCAGTTGGTTTGTTGAGTTTCTTGACTTCAATCATATCTACCTGAACCAGATTTGACAGGCGACCTTGAGAGAAGTAGGCGGCTAGTTCTGCCGCGTCTGTCTTGACTTCATCGGATGGATCAAGATTGCCTGAGATGACAACATGGCTTCCAGGAATGTCCTTGGCATGGAACCAAAGTTCCTCCTTGCGAGCCATTTTAAAGGTTAACTCCTCGTTTTGTAGGTTGTTTCGGCCGACATAGATGATGGTTTTGCCATCACTTGCTAGATATTGTTCTGGTTTTTTGCGTTTCTGGATTTTCTCCCGTTGTCTTCTGCGGATAAAGCCAGTTTGAATCAATTCTTCACGGATTTCAGCGATTTCTTCCAGCCCAGCTTGATTGAGAACAGTTTCCACACTTTCCAGATAGAGAATGGTTGCCTTTGTTTCTTCAATCAGATCAGTCAAGTATTTGACAGCTTCTTTTAATTTCTGATAGCGTTTGAAATAGCGTTGGGCATTCTGGTTGGGAGTCAAGGCCTTATCAAGCGCAATCGTGATAGGTTGGTTGGTGTAGTAGTTGTCCAGGATAACCTGATCTTGGTCGTTAGGCACTTGGTGGAGGAAGGTTGTCAGCAATTCCCCTTTTTGGCGAAATTCTTCAGCGTTGTCTGTAGCTAGTAACTCTTTTTCTTGTTTTTTAAGCTTATGACGATTTTTTTGAAGTTCATTTTCAACACGACGAATGAGTTCGCTGGCTTGTTGTTTGACGCGGTCGCGTTCAGCCTTGTCCTTATAGTAGGTGTCCAACAAATAAGAAAGACTGTCAAAAGGTTCTCCCACTTGATTTGCAAAAGGAACTGGGCTGAAGGAAGTCTCAGTCAAGCATGGTTTGGTTTCTTGATTGAAAAAGTTTCGGAAAGTAGATAGTTTATCACTAACCAGAATGTTTTCCAATTCATTTGCCGTATCGCGTCCCAGACCTTGAAAGAGGCTTTGAAGGTTTTTAGCTGTCGTTTCCTGTGTTTGCAGGATTTCAAAGAGTTTCTCGTCCTTGATTGTAAAAGGATTGAGAGATTCCGTACTTGGCGGAGCGATGTAGGTTGATCCAGGAAGCAAGGTACGGTAGCTATTTTGTGAAAAGCCAACATGTTTGATAACTTCGAGGATTTTATGACTGCTTTTATCAACCAGTAGAATATTACTGTGTTTCCCCATGATTTCGATAATCAAGGTAGCCTGGATATGGTCGCCAATCTCGTTTTTATTGGAAACTGTCATTTCTACAATTCGGTCATTCTCAACCTGCTCGATCGACTCAATCAGGGCACCCTGCAAATATTTTCTTAAAACCATGATAAAGGTAGAAGGTTGAGCTGGATTTTCAAAAGTTGTTTGGGTCAGCTGAATGCGTCCAAAAACTGGATGGGCAGAAAGGAGCAGGCGATGACTTTGGCGATTGCTACGGATTTGCAAGACCAACTCTTGTTCAAAAGGTTGATTGATTTTCTGGATGCGACCGTTCACTAACTCTCTTTGCAATTCCTCAACCATGTGGTGTAAAAAAAATCCGTCAAATGACATCGTTCTCTCCTTGTGATTGTATTCCATAGTATTATATCAAAAAGGTAGAATAAAATCATGGAAATGTGGTATAATAAAGCCAAGTAAAGAGAAACGAGAAGCACATGTATATTGAAATGGTAGATGAAACTGGTCAAGTTTCAAAAGAAATGTTGCAACAAACCCAAGAGATTTTGGAATTTGCAGCCCAAAAATTAGGAAAAGAAGACAAGGAGATGGCAGTTACCTTTGTGACCAATGAGCGTAGTCATGAACTCAATCTGGAGTACCGTGACACCGACCGTCCGACAGATGTCATCAGCCTTGAATATAAGCCAGAGTTGGAAATTGCCTTTGACGAAGAGGATTTACTTGAAAATCCAGAATTGGCAGAGATGATGTCTGAGTTTGATGCCTATATTGGGGAACTGTTCATCTCTATCGATAAGGCACATGAGCAGGCCGAGGAATATGGCCATAGCTTTGAGCGTGAGATGGGCTTCTTGGCAGTACACGGCTTTTTACATATCAACGGCTATGATCACTACACTCCGGAAGAAGAAGCGGAGATGTTCGGTTTACAAGAAGAAATTTTGACAGCCTATGGACTCACAAGACAATAAACGAAAATGGAAAAATCGTGACCTGATATCTAGTTTAGAATTTGCCATCACAGGAATTTTTACTGCCATCAAGGAAGAACGAAATATGCGAAAACATGCCGTGACGGCTCTAGTAGTCATCCTTGCAGGTTTTGTTTTTCAGGTGTCACGAATCGAATGGCTCTTTCTCCTATTGAGCATTTTCTTGGTAGTAGCCTTTGAAATTATCAATTCTGCTATTGAAAATGTGGTGGATTTGGCCAGTCACTATCACTTTTCCATGCTGGCTAAAAATGCCAAGGATATGGCAGCTGGCGCGGTATTAGTGGTCTCTCTTTTCGCAGCATTAACAGGCGCATTGATTTTTCTCCCACGGATTTGGGATTTATTATTTTAAACAGTAAGAGGAAATTATGACATTTAAATCAGGCTTTGTAGCCATTTTAGGACGTCCAAATGTAGGGAAGTCAACTTTTTTAAATCATGTTATGGGGCAAAAGATTGCTATTATGAGTGACAAGGCGCAGACAACGCGCAACAAAATTATGGGAATTTACACGACTGATAAGGAGCAAATTGTCTTTATCGACACACCAGGGATTCACAAGCCTAAAACAGCTCTTGGAGATTTCATGGTTGAGTCTGCCTACAGCACCCTTCGTGAAGTGGATACAGTTCTATTTATGGTACCTGCGGATGAGGCGCGTGGTAAGGGAGACGATATGATTATCGATCGTCTCAAGGCTGCTAAGGTTCCTGTTATTCTGGTGGTGAACAAGATTGATAAGGTTCATCCAGATCAGCTTTTGTCTCAGATTGATGATTTCCGTAACCAAATGGACTTTAAGGAAATTGTACCAATCTCAGCTCTTCAAGGAAATAACGTCTCTCGTCTAGTGGATATTTTGAGTGAAAATCTGGACGAAGGTTTCCAATATTTCCCGTCTGATCAAATCACAGACCATCCAGAACGATTCTTGGTTTCAGAAATGGTTCGCGAGAAAGTCTTGCATCTAACTCGTGAAGAGATTCCTCACTCAGTTGCTGTGGTTGTTGACTCTATGAAACGAGATGAAGAGACAGACAAGGTTCACATTCGTGCAACTATCATGGTCGAGCGCGATAGCCAAAAAGGGATTATCATCGGTAAAGGTGGCGCTATGCTTAAGAAAATTGGTAGCATGGCCCGTCGTGATATTGAACTTATGCTAGGGGACAAGGTTTTCCTAGAAACTTGGGTCAAGGTTAAGAAAAACTGGCGAGATAAGAAGCTAGATTTGGCTGACTTTGGCTATAATGAAAAAGAATACTAAGTAGAGGTGGGCTCATGCCTGCTTCTTGTTTTTACAGAAGGAGGACTTATGCCTGAATTACCTGAGGTTGAAACCGTTCGTCGTGGCCTAGAAAAATTGATTCTGGGTAAGAAGATTTCGAGTGTAGAAATTCGCTATCCCAAGATGATTAAGACAGATTTGGACGAGTTTCAAAAGGAAGTGCCTGGTCAAGTTGTTGAGTCAACAGGACGCCGTGGAAAATATTTGCTTTTCTACCTGACAGACAAGATCTTGATTTCCCATTTGCGCATGGAGGGCAAGTATTTTTACTATCCAGACCAGGTTCCTGAACGCAAACATGCCCATGTTTTCTTTCAGTTTGAGGACGGTGGAACCCTTGTTTATGAGGATGTACGCAAGTTTGGGACTATGGAACTCTTGTCTCCTGACCTTTTGGAAGCCTACTTTATTTCTAAAAAATTAGGTCCTGAACCAAGCGAGCAAGACTTTGATTTGCAGGTCTTTCAAGCTGCCCTAGCCAAGTCCAAAAAGCCTATCAAATCCCATCTCCTAGACCAGACTTTGGTAGCTGGCCTTGGCAATATTTATGTGGATGAGGTTCTCTGGCGAGCTCAGGTTCATCCAGCCAGACCTTCCCAGACTTTGACAGCAGAAGAAGCTACTGCCATTCATGACCAGACCATTGCTGTTTTGGGACAGGCTGTTGAAAAAGGTGGTTCCACCATTCGGACCTATACCAACGCTTTTGGTGAAGATGGAACCATGCAGGATTTTCATCAGGTCTATGACAAGGCTGGTCAAGAATGTGTACGCTGTGGCACCATCATTGAAAAAATCCAACTAGGCGGACGAGGAACTCACTTTTGTCCAAACTGTCAAAGGAGGGGCTGATGGGAAAAATCATTGGAATCACTGGGGGAATTGCCTCTGGTAAGTCAACTGTGACAAATTTTCTAAGAAAGCAAGGTTTTCAAGTAGTGGATGCCGACGCGGTTGTCCACCAACTACAGAAACCTGGTGGTCGTCTGTTTGAGGCTCTAGACCAGCACTTTGGGCAAGAAATCATTCTAGAAAATGGAGAACTCAATCGCCCTCTCCTAGCTAGTCTCATCTTTTCAAATCCTGAAGAACGTGAATGGTCGAAGCAAATCCAAGGAGAGATTATCCGTGAGGAACTAGCTACATTAAGAGACCAATTGGCTCAGACAGAAGAGATTTTCTTCATGGATATTCCCCTACTTTTTGAGCAGGACTACAGTGCTTGGTTTGATGAGACTTGGTTGGTCTATGTGGATAGAGATGTCCAAGTAGAACGCTTAATGAAAAGGGACCACTTGTCCAAAGATGAAGCTGAGTTTCGTCTGGTAGCCCAGTGGCCTTCAGAGAAAAAGAAAGATTTGGCCAGCCATGTTTTAAACAACAATGGAAATCAGGACCAGCTTCTTACTCAGGTGTTCTCCCTGCTTGAGGGAGGTAAGCAAGATGACAGAGATTAACTGGAAGGATAATCTGCGCATTGCCTGGTTTGGTAATTTTCTGACAGGAGCCAGTATTTCCTTAGTTGTGCCTTTTATGCCTATCTTTGTGGAAAGTCTGGGTGTAGGGGGAGAGCAAGTTGCTTTTTATGCAGGCTTAGCTATTTCTGTCTCTGCTATTTCTGCGGCGCTTTTCTCTCCTATCTGGGGCATCCTTGCTGATAAATACGGTCGAAAACCCATGATGATTCGGGCTGGCCTGGCCATGACTATCACTATGGGAGGCTTGGCCTTTGTCCCAAATATCTATTGGTTAATCTTTCTTCGTTTACTAAACGGTGTATTTGCTGGTTTTGTTCCCAATGCAACGGCCCTGATAGCCAGTCAGGTTCCCAAGGAGAAATCAGGAACTGCCTTAGGTACTTTGTCTACAGGCGTAGTTGCAGGTACTCTAACTGGTCCCTTTATTGGTGGCTTTATCGCAGAATTATTTGGCATTCGTACTGTTTTCTTACTGGTTGGTAGTTTTCTATTCTTAGCTGCTGTTTTGACTATTTGCTTTATCAAGGAAGATTTTCAACCAGTAGCCAAGGAAAAGGCCATTCCAACAAAGGAATTGTTTACCTCAGTTAAATATCCCTATCTTTTGGTCAATCTCTTTCTAACCAGTTTTGTCATCCAATTTTCAGCCCAATCAATCGGCCCTATCTTAGCTTTGTATGTGCGCGACTTAGGCCAGACAGAGAATCTTCTTTTTGTATCTGGTTTGATTGTATCCAGTATGGGCTTTTCCAGTATGATGAGTGCAGGAGTCATGGGAAAGCTAGGTGATAAGGTGGGCAACCATCGCCTCTTGGTTGTAGCCCAGTTTTATTCAGTTATCATCTATCTCCTCTGTGCCAATGCCTCTAGTCCGCTTCAACTAGGACTCTATCGTTTCCTCTTTGGCTTGGGAACTGGTGCCTTGATTCCCGGGGTTAATGCCCTTCTCAGCAAGATGACGCCCAAAGCTGGTATTTCGAGGGTCTTTGCCTTTAATCAGGTATTCTTTTATCTGGGCGGTGTCGTTGGTCCCATGGCAGGTTCTGCAGTAGCAGGTCAATTTGGCTACCATGCAGTCTTCTATGCGACAAGCCTTTGTGTTGCCTTTAGTTGTCTCTTTAACCTTCTTCAATTTCGAACATTATTAAAAGTAAAGGAAATCTAGTGCGAGTAAAAATTAATCTCAAATGCTCCTCTTGTGGCAGTATCAATTACCTAACCAGTAAAAATTCAAAAACCCATCCAGACAAGATCGAGGTTTTAAAGTATTGTCCCAAGGAAAGAAAAGTAACCCTACATCTTGAATCTAAGTAGATTTTATGGTAAAATAATAGGGATTTTAAGGAGTTTGATATGTATAACCTATTATTAACCATTTTATTAGTATTATCTGTTGTGATTGTGATTGCGATTTTCATGCAACCAACCAAAAACCAATCCAGCAATGTATTTGATGCCAGCTCAGGTGATTTGTTTGAACGCAGTAAAGCACGCGGTTTTGAAGCTGTAATGCAGCGTTTGACAGGGATTTTAGTCTTTTTCTGGCTAGCCATTGCCTTAGCATTGACGGTATTATCAAGTAGATAAGAAAATAATGGGCAGGACTAGGTCTTTGCCTCTTTTTATTTTTAAAAGATATTTGAGAAGGTTTTGCAGTAAAAGAAAATTAAAAAATCTAGAAAGAAAATATGAAAGATAGAATAAAAGAATATTTGCAAGATAAGGGAAAGGTGACTGTCAATGATTTGGCTCAGGCTTTGGGAAAAGACGGGTCCAAGGATTTTCGTGAGTTGATTAAAACCTTGTCCCTAATGGAAAGAAAGCACCAGATACGCTTTGAAGAAGATGGAAGTCTGACTTTGGAAGTCAAGAAAAAACATGAGATTACTCTCAAGGGGATTTTTCATGCCCATAAAAATGGCTTTGGTTTTGTCAGTCTAGAAGGCGAGGAGGACGACCTTTTTGTAGGGAAAAACGATGTCAACTATGCTATTGATGGTGATACCGTTGAGGTCGTCATCAAGAAAGTCGCTGACCGCAATAAGGGAACAGCAGCCGAAGCAAAAATTATTGATATCTTAGAACACAGTCTGACAACAGTTGTCGGGCAAATCGTTCTAGATCAGGAAAAACCTAAGTATGCGGGTTACATCCGTTCGAAAAATCAGAAAATCAGTCAACCGATCTATGTTAAGAAACCAGCCCTTAAACTCGAGGGAACCGAAGTTCTCAAGGTCTTTATCGATAAATACCCAAGCAAGAAACATGATTTCTTTGTCGCTAGTGTCCTCGATGTGGTGGGGTACTCAACAGATGTCGGAATTGATGTTCTTGAGGTTTTGGAGTCTATGGACATTGTATCCGAGTTTCCAGAAGCTGTTGTCAAGGAGGCAGAAAGTGTGCCTGATGCTCTGTCTCAAAAGGATATGGAAGGTCGTCTGGACTTGAGAGATGAGATTACCTTTACCATTGACGGTGCAGATGCCAAGGACTTGGACGATGCAGTGCATATCAAGGAATTGAAAAATGGCAATCTGGAGCTTGGAGTTCACATAGCAGACGTTTCCTACTATGTGACCGAGGGTTCTGCCCTTGACAAGGAAGCCCTTAACCGTGCGACTTCTGTCTATGTGACAGACCGTGTGGTTCCAATGCTTCCAGAACGACTGTCTAATGGAATTTGCTCCCTCAATCCTCAAGTTGACCGCCTGACCCAGTCTGCCATTATGGAGATTGATAAACATGGTCGTGTGGTCAATTACACCATTACACAAACAGTTATCAAGACAAGCTTCCGTATGACCTATAGTGATGTCAATGATATCCTAGCTGGCGACGAGGAAAAGCGACAAGAATATCAGAAAATTGTTCCTAGTATCGAACTTATGGCCAAGCTTCATGAAACTCTAGAAAACATGCGTGTGAAACGTGGAGCCCTCAATTTCGATACCAATGAAGCCAAGATTTTAGTGGATAAACAAGGTAAGCCTGTTGATATCGTTCTTCGTCAGCGTGGTGTTGCCGAGCGCATGATCGAGTCCTTTATGCTGATGGCCAATGAAACAGTTGCTGAGCATTTTAGTAAGCTGGATCTACCTTTCATTTATCGTATCCATGAGGAGCCTAAGGCTGAAAAAGTTCAGAAGTTTATTGATTATGCTTCGAGTTTTGGCTTGCGCATTTATGGGACTGCCAGTGAGATTAGCCAGGAGGCACTTCAAGACATCATGCGTGCTGTTGAGGGAGAACCTTATGCAGATGTCTTGTCCATGATGCTTCTTCGCTCTATGCAGCAGGCTCGCTATTCAGAGCACAATCACGGCCACTATGGCCTTGCTGCTGACTATTACACTCACTTTACCAGCCCGATTCGTCGTTATCCAGACCTTCTTGTTCACCGTATGATTCGTGATTACGGCCGTTCTAAGGAAATAGCAGAGCATTTTGAGCAAGTGATTCCAGAGATTGCGACCCAGTCTTCCAACCGTGAACGTCGTGCCATTGAGGCTGAGCGTGAAGTCGAAGCCATGAAAAAGGCTGAGTTCATGGAAGAATACGTGGGTGAAGAGTACGATGCGGTTGTGTCTAGCATTGTTAAATTCGGTCTCTTTGTTGAATTGCCGAATACAGTTGAGGGCTTGATTCACATCACTAATTTACCTGAATTTTATCATTTCAATGAGCGTGATTTGACCCTGCGTGGGGAGAAATCGGGTATAACCTTCCGTGTAGGTCAACAGATTCGTATTCGGGTTGAAAGAGCGGATAAGATGACAGGTGAAATTGACTTCTCTTACATCCCAAGTGAGTTTGATGTGATTGAAAAAGGCTTGAAACAGTCTAGTCGTAGTGACAGAGGGCGTGGTTCAAATCGTCGTTCAGATAAGAAGGAAGATAAGAGAAAATCAGGACGCTCAAATGATAAGCGCAAGCATTCACAAAAAGACAAGAAGAAAAAGGGCAAGAAACCTTTTTACAAGGAAGTAGCTAAGAAAGGAGCCAAGCATGGCAAAGGGCGAGGGAAAGGTCGTCGCACAAAATAAAAAGGCGCGCCACGACTATACTATCGTAGATACGTTAGAGGCAGGGATGGTCCTGACAGGAACTGAAATCAAGAGTGTACGAGCTGCTCGAATCAATCTCAAGGATGGCTTTGCCCAAGTAAAAAATGGGGAGGTCTGGTTGAGCAATGTTCATATTGCTCCTTACGAAGAGGGCAATATCTGGAACCAAGAACCAGAACGCCGTCGAAAACTCCTGCTCCATAAGAAACAAATTCAAAAATTGGAACAAGAGACTAAAGGGACAGGAATGACGCTGGTTCCCCTTAAGGTCTATATCAAAGATGGTTATGCCAAGCTCCTTTTAGGCCTAGCTAAAGGGAAGCATGACTACGACAAACGGGAGTCTATCAAACGACGTGAACAGAATCGCGATATTGCGCGCGTGATGAAAGCTGTTAATCAGCGATAAAAAGAGGAAATGAAAATGGAAAAATTAGTTGCCTATAAACGTATGCCCTTGTGGACTAAAGAAACCATGCCAGAGGCTGTTCAGCAAAAGCACAATACCAAGGTTGGGACTTGGGGAAAAATTACTGTCTTGAAGGGAACTCTCAAGTTTATTGAATTGACAGAGGATGGGGAGGTTCTAGCTGAACACCTATTTGAAGCAGGGGCTGACAATCCCATGGCACAACCACAAGCCTGGCACCGAGTGGAGGCTGTAACAGACGATGTAGAATGGTATTTAGAATTTTATTGTAAACCTGAGGATTATTTCCCTAAAAAATACAATACCAATCCTGTTCATTCAGAGGTCCTAGAGGCTATGCAAACGGTGAAACCGGGTAAAGCTTTGGATTTGGGCTGTGGTCAGGGCCGTAACTCTCTCTTTCTTGCGCAGAATGGTTTTGATGTGACAGCTGTGGATCAAAATGAATTGGCCCTTGAAATCTTGCAAAGCATTGTGGAGCAGGAAGACCTGGATATGCCTGTTGGTCTCTACGATATCAATTCAGCCAGCATTGGACAAGAATATGATTTTATCGTTTCAACAGTTGTTCTCATGTTTCTGCAAGCAGATCGCATTCCTGCAATTATCAAAAACATGCAGGAGAAAACCACTGTTGGTGGCTACAATCTTATCGTTTGTGCCATGGATACAGAGGACTATCCTTGCTCAGTGAACTTCCCATTTACTTTTAAGGAAGGGGAACTGGCAGACTATTACAAGGACTGGGAATTGGTTAAGTACAATGAAAATCCAGGTCATCTCCATCGTCGCGATGAGAATGGCAATCGTATTCAACTACGCTTTGCGACCATGCTAGCTAAAAAAATCAAATAAATGAAGATTAGGAAATTTCCTGATCTTTTTTCTTTTTTACGAATAATATAGAAAAGGAGGGAAATCGTGTTTGTTGCAAGAGATGTTAGGGGACAGTTGGTAAATGTGTTAGAGGATAAGCTTGAGAAGCAAGATTATGCCTGCCCAGCTTGTGGAGGTCAGCTCCGTTTGCGTCAAGGACCAAGTGTCCGAACCCATTTTGCTCATAAATCCTTAAAAGACTGTGATTACTCCTTTGAAAATGAAAGCCCAGAACACTTGACAAATAAGGAAGTCCTCTATCACTGGTTGAAAACAGAGGCTGAGGTGCAATTAGAATACCCTCTTCCAGAGCTTAAACAGATTGCGGATGTATTAGTAAATGGGACTCTAGCTCTAGAAGTTCAGTGTAGTCCCTTGCCACAAAAAATTCTTAAAGAGCGTAGTGAGGGCTATCGAAGTCAGGGTTACCAAGTACTGTGGTTGCTGGGGGAAAAACTTTGGCTCAAGGAGCGCTTGACTCGTCTGCAACAAGGTTTTCTTTATTTTAGTCAAAATATGGGCTTTTATGTTTGGGAAGTAGACAAGAAAAAACAGCTTTTGAGACTCAAATATCTCATTCACCAAGATCTCCGTGGCAAACTCCATTATCAAATCAAGGAATTTCCCTACGGTCAAGGTAGTTTGCTGGAGATATTACGTCTTCCCTATAAGAAACAAAAAATATCTCATTTTACAGTTTCTCAGGACAAGGACATCTGTCGCTATATCCGACAGCAACTTTATTATCAAAATCCCATTTGGATGAAAAAACAAGCAGAAACCTATCAAAAGGGAGAAAATCTCTTGACTTATGGCTTAAAAGAATGGTATCCACAAATTCGACCATTAGTAGGGGATTTTTGTCAGATTAATCAAGACATGACCAGCTATTATCAGTATTTTCAAACCTATTATCAACAAAATCCTCAAAATGATTGGCAAAAGCTCTATCCACCAGCCTTTTATCAGCAATATTTCTTGAAAAATATGGTAGAATAGAAAGGATGGAGGAATCTAATGGTATTACAAAGACATGAAATAAATGAAAAAGATACATGGGATCTATCAACGATCTACTCAACTGACCAGGCTTGGGAAGAAGCCTTAAAAGATTTAACAGAAAAATTGGAGACAGTAGCCCAGTATGAAGGCCATCTCTTGGATAGTGCGGATAGCTTACTCGAAATTACTGAATTTTCTCTTGAAATGGAACGCCAAATGGAGAAGCTTTACGTTTATGCTCATATGAAGAATGACCAAGACACACGTGAAGCCAAGTACCAAGAGTACTATGCCAAGGCCATGACTCTCTATAGCCAGCTAGATCAAGCTTTTTCATTCTATGAGCCTGAATTTATGGAAATCGGTGAAAAGCAGTATGCTGACTTTTTAGAGGCTCAACCAAAATTGCAGGTTTATCAACACTATTTTGATAAGCTTTTGCAAGGCAAGGAACACGTTCTATCACAACGTGAAGAAGAATTATTGGCTGGAGCTGGAGAAATCTTTGGTTCGGCAAGTGAAACCTTCGCTATCTTGGACAATGCGGATATTGTATTCCCTTATGTCCTTGACGATGATGGTAAGGAAGTTCAGCTATCTCATGGGACTTACACACGTTTGATGGAGTCTAAAAATCGTGAGGTTCGCCGTGGTGCTTATCAAGCTCTTTATGCGACTTACGAGCAATTCCAACATACCTATGCTAAAACCTTGCAAACCAATGTTAAGGTCCAAAACTACCGTGCCAAAGTTCGCAACTACAAGAGTGCTCGTCATGCAGCTCTTGCAGCAAATTTTGTTCCAGAAAGTGTTTATGACAATTTGGTAGCAGCAGTTCGCAAGCATTTGCCACTCTTGCATCGTTACCTTGAACTTCGTTCAAAAATCTTGGGGATTTCAGACCTTAAGATGTACGATGTCTACACACCGCTTTCATCTGTTGAATATAGTTTTACCTACCAAGAAGCCTTGAAAAAGGCAGAAGATGCCTTAGCAGTCTTGGGTGAGGATTACTTGAGCCGTGTTAAACGTGCCTTCAGTGAGCGTTGGATTGATGTTTACGAAAATCAAGGCAAGCGTTCAGGGGCCTACTCTGGTGGTTCTTACGATACAAATGCCTTTATGCTTCTTAACTGGCAGGACAATCTAGACAATCTCTTTACCCTTGTCCATGAGACTGGTCATAGTATGCATTCAAGCTATACTCGTGAAACGCAGCCTTATGTTTACGGAGATTATTCTATCTTCTTGGCTGAGATTGCATCAACTACCAATGAAAATATCTTGACGGAGAAATTATTGGAAGAAGTGGAAGACGACGCAACGCGCTTTGCTATTCTCAATAACTTCCTAGACGGTTTCCGTGGAACAGTTTTCCGCCAAACTCAATTTGCTGAGTTTGAACACGCGATTCACCAAGCGGATCAAAATGGTGAAGTCTTGACAAGCGATTTCTTAAATAAACTCTACGCAGACTTGAACCAAGAGTATTATGGTTTGAGTAAGGAAGACAATCCTGAAATTCAATACGAGTGGGCACGCATTCCACACTTCTACTATAACTACTATGTATACCAATATTCAACAGGTTTTGCAGCAGCCTCAGCCTTGGCTGAAAAGATTGTCCATGGTAGTCAAGAAGACCGTGACCGTTATATCGATTACCTTAAGGCTGGTAAATCTGACTACCCACTCAATGTCATGAGAAAAGCTGGTGTTGATATGGAGAAGGAAGACTACCTCAACGATGCTTTTGCAGTCTTCGAACGTCGTTTGAATGAGTTTGAAGCCCTTGTTGAAAAATTGGGATTGGCATAAGATGGTTGAATCGTATAGTAAGAATGCCAACCATAACATGCGTCGTCCCGTTGTCAAGGAAGAAATTGTAGACTTGATGCGTCAGCGTCAAAAGCAAGTCACAGGCTCTTTGAAAGAATTGGAAGACTTTGCTCGCAAGGAAAATATTCCCATTATTCCCCATGAAACGGTTGCTTATTTCCGTTTTCTCATGGAAACCATACAACCTAAAAACATTCTGGAAATTGGGACGGCCATCGGGTTTTCAGCCCTCTTGATGGCGGAACATGCGCCAAATGCCAAGATTACAACCATTGACCGCAATCCAGAGATGATTGGATTTGCCAAGGAAAATTTCGCCCAGTTTGACAGTCGCAAGCAAATCACTCTCCTAGAGGGAGATGCGGTAGATATCTTATCTACCCTGACAGAGTCCTACGATTTCGTCTTTATGGATTCAGCTAAGTCTAAATATATCGTCTTTCTGCCAGAAATCCTCAAACATTTGGACGTTGGAGGTGTGGTTGTCTTGGATGATATTTTCCAAGGTGGTGATGTTGCTAAGGATATTATGGAAGTCCGTCGTGGTCAGCGAACTATTTACAGAGGCCTTCAAAGACTATTTGATGCAACCTTAGACAATCCAGGACTCACTGCAACATTAGTACCTCTGGGGGACGGCATTCTCATGCTTCGTAAAAATCTAGCAGATGTTCAATTACCTGACAGCGAATGATTTTCAGAAAAATTTAAGAAAATATAGTAAAATAGATAGGGTAACACTTATCTCAAAGGAGTAGACATGAAGAAAAAATTATTGGCAGGAGCCATTACACTATTATCAGTAGCAACTTTAGCAGCTTGTTCAAAAGGTTCAGAAGGGGCAGACCTTATCAGCATGAAAGGAGATGTTATCACAGAACATCAATTTTATGAGCAAGTGAAAAGCAATCCTTCAGCCCAACAAGTGTTGTTGAACTTGACCATCCAAAAAGTATTTGAGAAGCAATATGGCTCAGAAGTAGATGACAAAGAAGTCAACGATACTATTGCCGAAGAAGAAAAACAATATGGTGAGAACTACCAACGTGTCTTGTCACAAGCAGGTATGACTCTTGACACACGTAAAGCTCAAATTCGTACAAGTAAATTAGTTGAGTTGGCAGTTAAGAAGGCAGCAGAAGCTGAATTGACAGATGATGCTTATAAGAAAGCCTTTGATGAGTACACTCCAGATGTAACGGCTCAAATCATCCGTCTTGATAATGAAGATAAGGCCAAAGAAGTTCTCGAAAAAGCCAAAGCTAGTGATGCAGACTTTGCTCAATTAGCTAAAGATAACTCAACTGATGAGAAAACTAAAGCGAATGGTGGAGAAATCACCTTTGATTCTGCTTCAACAGAAGTACCAGAACAAGTTAAGAAAGCGGCATTTGCTCTAGATGTAAACGGTGTTTCTGATGTGATCACAGCCGCTGGCACACAAGCTTACAGTAGCCAATATTACATTGTAAAACTCATTAAGAAAACAGAAAAATCATCTAATATTGATGACTACAAAGAAAAATTAAAAACTGTTATCTTGACTCAAAAACAAAATGATTCAACATTTGTTCAAAGCATTATCGGAAAAGAATTACAAGCAGCCAATATCAAGGTTAAGGACCAAGCCTTCCAAAATATCTTCACCCAATATATTGGTGGCGGAGATTCAAGCTCAAGTAGTTCATCAAAAGAATAAAACAGAAAAGAGCCAAGTGCTCTTTTTCTTATGACAAAAATGGTCTATCTGATGGATAAGAGTTTTTTTCTTTCGGAAAAAATGGTATAATAGCAATCAAAACTAGAAAACAAACGGAATTTGGGAAGCAATTGTGTTGTTCTCATTAGATTGGTGATACTATGAAGATTAGTAAAAGGCACCTGTTAAATTATTCTATTCTAGTTCCTTACTTACTTTTATCTATTTTGGGCTTGATTGTGGTTTATTCGACAACCAGTGCTATTTTAATTCAAGAAGGCCAAAGTGCACTGCAATTGGTCCGAAGTCAGGGACTATTTTGGATATTTAGTTTGATACTGATTGCCTTGATATATAAGTTGAAACTGAATTTTTTAAGAAACGAACGTCTTCTATTTATCGTTATGTTCGTTGAGCTGATTCTATTAGCCTTGGCTCGGATAATTGGTATTCCTGTCAATGGAGCCTATGGCTGGATTTCTGTAGGACCTTTGACCATTCAGCCAGCCGAATACTTGAAAATTATTATTATTTGGTATCTAGCAAATAAATTTTCCAAACAACAAGAGGATATAGCTATTTATGATTTTCAAGTTTTGACACAGAATCAGTGGCTTCCTCGTGCGTTTAATGACTGGCGCTTTGTTCTCTTTGTACTGATTGGGAGCCTTGCTATTTTTCCAGATTTGGGGAATGCTTCTATTTTAGCTTTGGTTGCCTTGATTATGTATACGATTAGTGGTATCGCTTATAGATGGTTTATTGCCTTTTTGGGAATTTTGGTGGGAGTTTCTGCCTTATCCTTATCACTTATTTCTTTTATAGGGGTTGATAAATTTTCAAAAATTCCAATATTTGGCTACGTTGCTAAGCGTTTCAGTGCCTACTTTAATCCCTTTGCCGATTTGGCAGGAGCAGGCCACCAACTCGCAAATTCCTATTTTGCCATGGTAAATGGTGGTTGGTTTGGTCTAGGTTTAGGAAATTCAATTGAAAAACGTGGCTATTTACCAGAGGCCCATACAGATTTTGTATTTTCAATTGTTATCGAAGAATTTGGATTTGTAGGGGCCAGCTTGATTTTAGCACTTGTCTTTTTCCTTATTTTACGAATCATCCTAGTAGGAATTCGTGCTAAGAATCCCTTTAATTCTATGATGGCGATTGGAGTTGGGGGGATGATGTTGGTACAGGTCTTTGTCAATATCGGTGGAATTTCTGGCATTATTCCCTCGACAGGAGTAACTTTCCCTTTCTTATCGCAAGGAGGAAATAGTCTTCTGGTCTTGTCTGTAGCCATCGCCTTTGTCTTAAATATTGATGCAAGTGAAAAGCGTGCTCAATTGTATGAGGAGTTAGAAGCTCACTCCTCAAACTATATGTAGAGCTGATAGTGGAAAGGATTACCTATGTCTCTTCAAAAATTAGAAAACTATAGTAATAAAGCTGTCGTGCAAGAAGAAGTATTGATTTTAACAGAATTGTTAGAAGATATCACTAAAAATATGCTTGCCCCAGAGACTTTTGAAAAAATTATGGAGTTGAAAGAATTGTCAACTCAAGAAGATTATCAAGGCTTGAACCAATTGGTTACTAGTCTGTCAAATGATGAAATGGCTTATATTTCACGCTATTTCTCTATCTTGCCCCTCTTGATTAATATTTCAGAAGATGTGGATTTAGCTTATGAAATCAACCACCAAAATAATATTGATCAAGATTATCTTGGTAAGTTGTCAGCAACAATCAAAATGGTTGCAGAAAAAGAAAATGCGGTTGAAATTCTTGAACACTTGAATGTTGTTCCTGTTTTGACAGCCCATCCAACACAAGTGCAACGTAAGAGTATGTTGGATTTGACCAACCATATCCACACCCTCTTGCGTAAGTATCGTGATGTGAAATTAGGCTTGATTAATAAGGAAAAATGGCATAATGATCTCCGTCGTTACATTGAGATTATCATGCAGACAGACATGATTCGTGAAAAGAAATTGAAAGTAACCAATGAAATCACGAATGTTATGGAATACTACAATAGTTCATTCCTGAAAGCTGTTCCTCATTTGACTGCTGAGTACAAGCGTCTGGCTAAAAAACACGGCTTGGAGTTGAAACATCCTAAACCAATTACCATGGGAATGTGGATTGGTGGAGACCGTGATGGGAATCCTTTTGTTACAGCAGATACCTTGAAACAATCTGCTATGACTCAGTGTGAAGTCATCATGAACTACTATGATGAAAAGATTTACCAACTTTATCGTGAATTCTCTCTCTCAACCAGTATTGTCAATGTCAGCAAGCAAGTCAGAGAAATGGCTCGTCAATCTAAGGATAACTCAATCTACCGTGAAAAAGAGCTTTACCGCCGTGCCTTGTTTGATATTCAATCAAAAATTCAAGCAACAAAAACTTATCTGATTGAAGATAAGGAAGTTGGGGCTCGCTATGAAACGGCCAATGATTTTTATAAGGATTTAATTACCATTCGTGATTCCCTCTTGGAAAATAAGGGTGAAGCACTGATTTCTGGTGATTTTGTTGAGTTGATCCAGGCAGTTGAAATTTTTGGTTTCTATTTGGCATCTATTGACATGCGTCAAGATTCTAGTGTTCATGAGGCCTGTGTAGCCGAACTATTGAAATCAGCAGGAATCCATTCTCGTTACAGCGAACTAAGTGAAGAGGAAAAATGCCAGCTTCTCTTAAAAGAATTAGAAGAAGATCCACGCATTCTTTCTGCTACTCATGTTGAAAAATCAGAGTTACTTGAAAAAGAATTGGCCATCTTTAAGGCTGCCCGTAATTTGAAAGATAAGTTGGGTGATGATGTTATTCGTCAGACCATTATTTCACATGCAACCAGCGTATCAGACATGCTGGAATTGGCTATCTTACTAAAAGAAGTAGGGCTAGTTGATAAAGAGAGAGCTCGTGTCCAAATTGTCCCTCTTTTTGAAACAATCGAGGACTTGGACCACTCAGAAGAAACCATGAGGGAATACCTTTCTCTTGCTCTAGCTAAGAAGTGGATTGCTTCACGTAATAATTACCAAGAAATCATGCTTGGTTACTCTGACAGTAATAAAGATGGTGGTTACTTATCATCATGTTGGACCCTCTACAAGGCTCAACAACAATTGACTGCTATTGGAGATGAATTTGGCGTTAAGGTTACCTTCTTCCATGGCCGTGGTGGTACTGTTGGTCGTGGTGGTGGACCAACTTATGAAGCCATCACCTCCCAACCGCTCAAGTCAATCAAGGATCGTATCCGTTTGACGGAGCAGGGTGAAGTAATTGGCAATAAATACGGTAATAAAGATGCGGCCTACTATAATCTTGAAATGCTAGTATCTGCAGCCATTAACCGTATGATTACGCAGAAGAAGAGCGATACCAATACATCAAATCGTTATGAAGCCATTATGGACCAAGTGGTGGACCGTAGTTACGATATCTACCGTGATTTGGTCTTTGGTAATGACCATTTCTATGATTATTTCTTCGAGTCAAGTCCAATCAAGGCTATTTCAAGCTTTAATATTGGTTCTCGTCCAGCCGCTCGTAAGACGATTACTGAAATCGGTGGTTTGCGAGCTATTCCTTGGGTATTCTCATGGTCACAAAGCCGTGTCATGTTCCCTGGTTGGTATGGGGTTGGTTCAAGCTTCAAGGAATTTATCGATAAAAATCCAGAGAATATCGCTATCTTACGAGATATGTACCAAAACTGGCCTTTCTTCCAATCGCTTCTTTCAAATGTCGACATGGTCTTGTCAAAATCAAATATGAATATTGCTTTTGAATATGCTAAACTTTGTGAAGATGATCAAGTAAAAGCAATCTATGAGACTATTTTAAATGAATGGCAAGTTACCAAGGAAGTCATCTTGGCTATCGAAGGTTATGATGAACTCTTGGCTGAAAATCCATATCTAAAAGCAAGTTTGGATTACCGTATGCCTTACTTTAATATCCTTAACTATATCCAGTTGGAGTTGATTAAACGTCAACGCCGAGGAGAATTATCAAGCGACCAAGAAAAATTAATCCATACAACCATCAACGGAATTGCGACAGGATTGCGTAATTCAGGCTGATACCTATCAAGCTTCCCCTTTTCTATAGGGGAAGTTTTTGAATAGTTCAAAAAAATGCTAAAAGAGTCTTGACAAGTAGTTGAAAAATGATATAATTTAACCATTCAGAAAAGTAATCATATAAACTTTTTAGAGAGTCTGTGGTAGCTGAAAACAGATAAGTGGTGATGATGAAAATTGGGCTGAATGTTATTTAGAATTTGAAATCATAAAAATTCGGTGAGCACACCTTACAGTGCATCTCGTTATTGCGAGACAGAGCGATAGGGAAATTCCCTATAATTGAGGTGGTACCGCGCATCGACGTCCTCACACAAGTTTTTTTGTGTGAGGACTTTTTTTGATGGAGGTTAGTATGGAAAGAAAACGATGGCGTCGCTTGTTTATACTCAATGAAAATCAAAGTACAAACTAGGAAGCTAGCCGCAGGTTGCTCAAAGCACTGCTTTGAGGTTGTGGATAGAACTGACGAAGTCAGTAACCATAGCTACGGCAAAGTGAAGCTGAAGTGGTTTGAAGAGATTTTCGAAGATTATTAGATAAGTGAAGTATTTTAAAGGAATAAAAAAGGAGAAATAGAATGAAAAATAAACGTTTAATTGGAATTATCGTTGCATTAGCAGTCTTAGTAGCAGGAAGCTTGATTTACTCTTCAATGAATAAACCAGAAGCTAAGAATGAGAAGAAAGTTGCCAAAGTTGGTGTCCTTCAGTTTGTGAGCCATCCATCTCTTGACTTGATTTATAAAGGGATTCAAGATGGACTTGCAGAAGAAGGTTATAAAGATGACCAGTTGAAGATTGACTTTATGAACTCAGAAGGTGACCAAAGTAAGGTTGCGACAATGAGTAAACAATTGGTTGCAAATGGGAATGACCTTGTGGTTGGTATTGCAACGCCAGCTGCTCAAGGTTTGGCAAGCGCCACAAAAGACCTACCGGTTATCATGGCTGCTATTACAGACCCAATCGGTGCTAACTTGGTCAAAGATTTGAAAAAACCAGGTGGCAACATTACAGGGGTATCTGACCACAATCCAGCTCAACAACAAGTTGAACTCATCAAAGCTTTGACACCAAATGTGAAAACAATCGGAGCTCTTTACTCAAGTAGCGAAGACAATTCAAAAACTCAAGTTGAAGAATTTAAGGCTTATGCTGAAAAAGCAGGTTTGACAGTGGAAACATTTGCAGTTCCTTCAACAAATGAAATTGCTTCAACAGTTAATGTTATGACTAGCAAGGTTGATGCTATCTGGGTTCCAATTGATAACACAATCGCATCTGCATTTTCAACAGTTGTATCAAGCAACCAATCGGCTAAGAAACCAATTTATCCAAGTGCAACTGCCATGGTAGAAGCAGGTGGTTTGGCATCCGTTGTAGTTGACCAACATGACCTTGGTGTGGCAACTGGTAAAATGATTGCGCAAGTCTTGAAAGGTGCAAAACCAGCTGATACTCCAGTCAATGTCTTTTCAACTGGTAAATCAGTTATCAATAAAAAATTGGCACAAGAGCTAGGTATTACGATTCCTGAATCTGTTCTAAAAGAAGCAGGACAAGTGATTGAATAATCTACAATGGAGGAGTTGGGGACATCTCCTCCAATTTTTTACAATAGAAATCATATAGAAAAGGTTAAGAAACAGATGATATTATCTATTATTTCTCAAGGATTTGTCTGGGCTATTTTAGGTCTGGGAATCTTTATGACATTTAGGATTTTGAACTTTCCAGATATGACGACAGAAGGTTCCTTCCCTCTTGGGGGAGCTGTTGCTGTCACTTTGATAACGAAAGGCGTGAATCCTTTTTTAGCGACACTTGTTGCTGTAGGAGCAGGTTGTTTGGCTGGAATGGCAGCAGGCCTTCTTTATACAAAAGGGAAGATCCCAACCTTGCTCTCCGGGATTTTGGTGATGACTTCCTGTCACTCTATCATGCTCTTGATTATGGGGCGTGCGAATTTAGGCCTGCTTGGAACCAAGCAAATTCAGGATGTTTTGCCTTTTGATTCGGATTTGAATCAACTCTTGACAGGTCTCATCTTTGTGAGTATTGTTATTGCTCTCATGCTCTTTTTCTTGGACACCAAACTAGGACAAGCCTATATTGCTACAGGTGACAATCCTGATATGGCTAGAAGTTTCGGGATTCATACTGGACGCATGGAGCTCATGGGCTTGGTCTTATCAAATGGTGTGATTGCCCTTGCAGGAGCTCTTATTGCCCAGCAAGAAGGCTATGCCGATGTATCTCGAGGAATCGGTGTTATCGTTGTGGGGCTTGCAAGTTTGATTATTGGAGAAGTTATCTTCAAGAGTTTGAGCTTGGCAGAACGTCTGGTTACCATTGTTGTAGGTTCTATCGCTTATCAATTCTTAGTGTGGGCAGTTATTGCGCTTGGCTTTAATACAAGTTACCTTCGTTTGTACAGCGCCGTGATTTTAGCAGTCTGCCTCATGATTCCAACATTTAAGCAAACAATCTTGAAAGGAGCCAAATTAAGCAAATGACAGCAATTGTAGAATTAAAAAATGCAACCAAAGTCGTTAAAAATGGCTTTGATGAAGAAAAGATTATTTTAAATGATGTTTCCTTAGAAATTTTTGAACAGGACTTTATCACGATTTTAGGTGGAAATGGTGCTGGCAAATCAACTCTCTTTAACACTATTGCAGGAACCTTGTCATTAACCAGTGGGACCATCCGTATTTTAGGTGAGGATGTTACCAAGTTTTCACCAGAGAAGCGCGCTAAGTATCTGTCTCGTGTCTTCCAAGATCCAAAGATGGGGACAGCTCCTCGTATGACAGTGGCAGAGAATCTCTTGATTGCCAAATTTCGTGGTGAAAAGCGTGGATTGTTACCACGACGCTTGACTAGTTATAAGGATGAATTTCAAGCGACCATTGAAAAAGTAGGAAATGGTCTTGAGAAACACTTGAATACACCGATTGAGTTCTTATCAGGTGGGCAAAGACAGGCCTTGAGTCTCTTGATGGCAACCTTGAAACGACCTGAATTACTCTTGTTAGACGAGCATACTGCGGCCCTTGATCCAAAGACTAGTGTTGCTTTGATGGAATTGACAGATGAATTTGTTAAGAATGACCAGCTGACAGCGCTTATGATTACTCATCACATGGAAGATGCTCTTAAGTATGGCAATCGCTTGATTGTCATGAAAGAAGGACGAATTATCCAAGATTTGAACCAAGAAGATAAAGCAAAAATGAAAATCTCTGATTATTATCAACTCTTTGAATAAAGTAGGGAAAATGAGTGAAATGGTTTACTTTTTTTCTGAAATAAAGTATACTATATAAAGTAAACTATGATAACATGGAGGTATTGTGTATGGTTGACAAACAAGTCATTGAAGAAATCAAAAACAATGCCAACATTGTGGAAGTCATAGGAGATGTGATTTCTTTACAAAAGGCAGGACGGAACTATCTAGGGCTCTGTCCTTTTCATGGTGAAAAAACACCTTCTTTCAACGTTGTCGAGGACAAGCAGTTTTACCACTGTTTTGGTTGTGGGCGCTCAGGTGATGTCTTTAAGTTCATCGAGGAGTACCAAGGGGTTCCCTTTATGGAGGCTGTCCAAATCTTAGGTCAGCGTGTTGGGATTGAGGTTGAAAAACCGCTTTATAGTGAGCAGAAGCCAGCTTCACCCCACCAAGCTCTTTATGATATGCATGAAGATGCTGCCAAATTTTATCATGCTATTCTCATGACAACGACCATGGGGGAAGAGGCCAGAAACTACCTTTATGAGCGTGGTTTGACAGATGAAGTGTTCAAGCATTTTCGGATTGGTTTAGCACCTCCAGAACGAAACTATCTCTATCAACGTTTGTCTGGTCAGTATCGTGATGAGGATTTTCTAGATTCAGGGCTATTTTACCTATCGGATGCAAATCAATTTGTAGACACCTTTCACAATCGCATCATGTTTCCCCTAACAAATGACCAGGGAAAGGTCATTGCCTTCTCAGGTCGTATCTGGCAGAAAACGGATTCACAAACTTCTAAGTATAAAAATAGCCGATCGACTGCAATTTTTAACAAAAGTTACGAATTATATCATATGGATAGGGCAAAAAAATCTTCTGGTAAAACTAGTGAGATTTACCTCATGGAAGGGTTCATGGATGTCATTGCAGCCTATCGGGTTGGAATCGAAAATGCTGTCGCATCTATGGGAACAGCCTTGAGTCGTGAGCATGTTGAGCATCTGAAAAGGCTAACCAAGAAGTTGGTTCTTGTTTACGATGGCGATAAGGCTGGGCAAGCTGCGACATTGAAAGCGCTGGACGAAATTGGTGATATGCCTGTGCAGATCGTCAGCATGCCTGATAACTTGGACCCAGATGAATATCTACAAAAAAATGGTCCAGAAGATTTGGCCTATCTATTAACGAAAACTCGTATTAGTCCGATTGAGTTCTACATTCACCAGTATAAGCCTGAAAATAGTGAAAATCTGCAAGCTCAGATTGAGTTTATTGAAAAAATAGCTCCCTTGATTGTTCAAGAAAAGTCCATCACTGCTCAAAACAGCTATATTCATATTTTAGCTGACAGTCTGGCGTCCTTTGATTATGCCCAGATTGAGCAGATTGTTAATGAAAGCCGTCAGGCACAAAGGCAGAATCGCATGGAAGGAATTTCCAGACCGACGCAAATCACTATGCCTATCACCAAGCAGTTATCGGCTATTATGAGGGCAGAAGCCCATCTACTTTATCGAATGGTGGAATCCCCTATTGTTTTGAACGATTACCGCTTGCGAGAAGACTTTGCATTTGATACACCTGAATTTCAGGTCTTATATGACTTGCTTGGTCAGTATGGCAATCTTCCTCCAGAAGTTCTAGCAGAACAGACAGAGGAAGTTGAAAGAGCTTGGTACCAAGTCTTAGCTCAGGATTTGCCTGCTGAGATGTCACCGCAGGAACTAAGTGAAGTAGAAATGACTCGAAACAAGGCTCTCTTGAATCAGGACAATATGAGAATCAAAAAGAAGGTGCAGGAAGCTAGCCATGTAGGAGATACCGACACAGCCTTAGAAGAATTGGAACGTTTAATTTCACAAAAGAGAAGAATGGAGTAATAATGGTAACAAAACAAAAAGAAGTAACAACATTTGACGTACAAGTAGCAGAATTTATCCGTAATCATAAGCAAAAAGGGACAGCAACAGATGATGAAATCAATGCTAGTCTTGTTGTCCCTTTTACCTTGGATGCTGATGGGATTGAAGATCTCTTGCAACGGATTCAAGATGCAGGAATTTCTATCACAGATAACGAAGGAAACCCAAGTGCGCGTGTTCTTAGTGCTGAAGAAGAACCGGAACTCAGTGATGAGGACTTGATTGGTTCAACGTCGGCTAAGGTCAATGACCCTGTCCGTATGTACTTGAAAGAAATCGGGGTCGTTCCTCTTTTGACCAATGAAGAGGAAAAAGAGTTAGCACTGGCTGTTGAAGCGGGTGACATCGAAGCCAAACAACGTCTTGCGGAAGCCAACCTTCGTTTGGTTGTTTCTATAGCCAAACGCTATGTCGGTCGTGGTATGCAGTTCCTTGACTTGATTCAAGAAGGGAACATGGGCTTGATGAAGGCGGTTGACAAGTTCGACTATTCTAAAGGGTTCAAGTTCTCAACTTATGCAACTTGGTGGATTCGTCAGGCTATTACTCGTGCTATTGCGGATCAAGCTCGTACCATCCGTATCCCAGTTCACATGGTTGAAACGATTAACAAGCTTGTTCGTGAACAGCGGAATCTCCTTCAAGAATTGGGACAAGATCCAACGCCAGAACAAATCGCTGAACGTATGGATATGACCCCTGACAAGGTTCGTGAAATCTTGAAGATTGCTCAAGAACCAGTATCTCTTGAAACTCCAATTGGTGAAGAGGATGATAGCCATCTTGGGGACTTTATCGAAGATGAAGTGATTGAAAATCCAGTGGACTATACAACTCGTATCGTTTTGCGTGAGCAGTTGGATGAAGTCTTAGATACTCTTACAGACCGTGAAGAAAATGTTCTACGTCTGCGTTTCGGACTAGACGATGGAAAAATGCGTACCCTTGAAGATGTGGGTAAAGTCTTTAACGTAACTCGTGAGCGTATCCGTCAGATTGAGGCCAAGGCTTTGAGAAAACTACGTCAACCAAGTCGCAGCAAACCGCTTCGTGATTTTATTGAAGACTAAGAGTGAGGATGAATATGGCTTATACAGAAGAGCAAATTGAAAACATCAAAACACGGATTTTATCAGCCTTGGAAGAAGTTATTGACCCTGAGTTGGGAATCGATATTGTCAATCTTGGTTTGATTTATGAGATTCGTTTTGATGGCGACACAGGGCAAACAGAGATTGATATGACGTTGACAACTATGGGTTGTCCCTTGGCAGACCTTTTGACTGACCAGATTTATGATGCTATGACAGAGGTGCCAGAAGTAACGGATACTGAGGTTAAATTAGTCTGGTATCCAGCCTGGACAGTTGAAAAAATGAGTCGCTATGCACGCATTGCCCTAGGTATTAAGTAAACATATAAAAGTATGTGAGAGACCCTTGGAAAAGTGAGGAAATTTCCCCCTCTTTTCCTCTAGTCTCTCCTTTCTTTTGCTGATTTTATTCAAAGAAAATGATATAATAGTAGTTATGGAAAAAAAGAAATTACGCATCAATATGTTGAGTTCAAGTGAGAAAGTAGCAGGACAAGGAGTTTCAGGTGCTTACCGTGAATTAGTTCGTCTTCTTCATCGTGATGCCAAGGACCAATTGATTGTTACAGAAAATCTTCCAATAGAAGCAGATGTGACTCACTTTCATACAATTGATTTCCCCTATTATTTATCAACATTTCAAAAGAAACGCTCAGGAAGGAAAATTGGCTATGTGCATTTCTTACCTGATACACTTGAGGGGAGTTTGAAAATTCCATTTTTCTTAAAGGGAATTGTGAAACGCTATGTATTTTCTTTTTACAACCGGATGGAGCACTTAGTTGTGGTCAATCCTATGTTTATCGAGGATTTGGTGGCAGCTGGTATTCCACGTGAAAAAGTGACCTATATTCCTAACTTTGTCAACAAGGAAAAATGGCATCCTCTTCCAGAGGAAGAGGCAGCGAGACTGCGTACAGAGCTAGGTCTTAGTGACAATCAGTTTATCGTAGTAGGTGCTGGTCAAGTTCAGAAACGTAAAGGGATTGATGATTTTATCCGTCTGGCTGAGGAATTGCCTCATATTACCTTTATCTGGGCTGGTGGTTTCTCTTTTGGTGGTATGACAGATGGTTATGAACGCTACAAGAAAATCATGGAGAATCCCCCTAAAAATTTGATTTTTCCAGGTATTGTGTCACCAGAGCGGATGCGCGAATTGTATGCCCTAGCGGACCTTTTCTTGTTGCCTAGTTACAATGAGCTCTTTCCGATGACGATTTTAGAGGCTGCCAGTTGTGAAGCTCCTATTATGTTGCGTGATTTAGATCTTTATAAGGTGATTTTAGAGGGGAATTATCGGGCGACAGCAGACAGAGAAGAGATGAAAGAAGCTATTCTGGAATATCAAGCGAATCCTGCTGCTTTAAAAGATTTGAAAGAAAAAGCTAAGAATATTTCTAGAGAGTATTCAGAAGAGCATCTGTTACAAATCTGGTTGGACTTTTATGAGAAACAAGCTGCTTTAGGGAGAAAGTAAAAAGTGAGGTAATCTATGCGAATTGGTTTATTTACAGATACCTATTTTCCTCAGGTTTCAGGTGTTGCGACCAGTATTCGAACCTTGAAAACAGAGCTTGAAAAGCAGGGGCACGCTGTTTTTATCTTTACGACGACAGATAAGAATGTCAATCGTTATGAAGATTGGCAGATTATCCGCATTCCAAGTGTTCCCTTCTTTGCTTTTAAGGATCGCCGCTTTGCCTATCGAGGATTCAGCAAGGCGCTTGAAATTGCTAAACAATATCAGCTAGATATTATTCATACCCAGACAGAATTTTCTCTTGGCTTGTTGGGAATTTGGATTGCGCGTGAATTGAAGATTCCAGTCATCCATACCTATCACACCCAATACGAAGACTACGTGCATTATATTGCTAAGGGGATGTTGATTCGTCCTAGTATGGTCAAGTACTTAGTCAGAGGTTTCCTGCATGATGTGGATGGGGTTATTTGTCCTAGTGAGATTGTCCATGATTTGCTATCTGACTATAAGGTCAAGGTTGAAAAACGGGTCATTCCAACTGGGATTGAATTAGCTAAGTTTGAGCGTCCGGAAATCAAGCAGGAAAATCTGAAAGAACTACGTAGTAAACTAGGGATTCAAGATGATGAAAAGATGTTGCTTAGTCTTTCCAGAATTTCCTATGAAAAAAATATTCAAGCAGTTTTAGCAGCCTTTGCAGAAGTTCTGAAAGAAGAAGACAAGGTTAAACTGGTGGTAGCTGGGGATGGTCCTTATCTGGATGACCTCAAAGAGCAAGCCCAGAAACTAGAGATTCAAGACTCTGTTGTCTTTACAGGGATGATTGCTCCTAGTGAGACAGCTCTTTATTATAAGGCGGCGGATTTCTTCATCTCGGCATCGACAAGTGAAACCCAAGGCTTGACCTACTTGGAAAGCTTAGCCAGTGGAACGCCTGTCATTGCTCATGGAAATCCTTATCTGGACAATCTGATCAGTGATAAAATGTTTGGAACCTTGTACTATGGAGAACATGATTTGGCTGGTGCTATTTTGGAAGCCCTGATTGCAACGCCAGATATGAATGAGCATACTTTATCAGAGAAGTTGTACGAGATTTCAGCTGAGAACTTTGGAAAACGGGTGCATGAGTTTTATCTGGATGCCATTATTTCAAATAACTTCCAGAAAGATTTAGCCAAAGATGATACGGTCAGTCAGCGTATCTTTAAGACAGTTTTGTATCTACCGCAACAGGTGGTTGCTGTACCCGTAAAAGGCTCTAGACGCATGCTGAAGGCTTCAAAAACACAGTTGATCAGCATAAGAGATTATTGGAAAGACCATGAAGAATAGAAAGAGGAACAGTATGAAAAAACAATTAATGAGAAGCGGTCGTGATAAAAAGATTGCGGGTGTTTGTGCCGGGGTAGCCCATTATTTTGATATGGATCCTACTATTGTTCGCGTAATATGGGGTGTTCTTGCTTTTGGTTATGGAGCAGGAGTTGTAGCTTATATCATTTTATGGATTATTGCGCCAGAAGCAAGTGACTATTGAAAACTAGCTAAATTCATGCTAAGATAATAGAAAATAGAATGTAACGAAGGAGATAAAAATGGCATTTGGAGATAATGGAAATCGTAAAAAAACTATGTTTGAGAAAATAACCTTATTTATCGTGATTATCATGCTAGTAGCAAGTTTATTGGGAATTTTTGCAACTGCAATTGGTGCCCTCAGTAATCTATAAAATAGATTCAAGAAAATTTAGTGACTGGGATTTCCCAGCCCTTTTTTAAAGTGAGAAGAAAAAATGAGTATGTTTTTAGATACAGCTAAGATCAAGGTCAAGGCTGGTAATGGTGGTGATGGCATGGTTGCCTTTCGCCGTGAAAAATATGTCCCTAATGGCGGTCCTTGGGGCGGTGATGGTGGTCGTGGAGGCAATGTCGTCTTCGTTGTAGATGAAGGTCTACGTACCCTCATGGATTTCCGCTATAATCGCCATTTCAAGGCTGATTCTGGTGAGAAAGGAATGACCAAAGGGATGCATGGTCGTGGTGCTGAGGACCTTAGAGTTCGAGTACCACAAGGTACGACTGTTCGTGATGCAGAGACTGGCAAGGTTTTGACAGATTTGATTGAACATGGTCAAGAATTTATCGTTGCCCACGGTGGACGTGGTGGACGTGGAAATATCCGCTTTGCGACACCAAAAAATCCTGCACCTGAAATCTCTGAAAATGGAGAGCCAGGTCAGGAGCGTGAGTTACAATTGGAACTAAAAATCCTTGCAGATGTTGGTTTGGTTGGTTTCCCATCTGTAGGGAAATCCACACTTCTAAGTGTTATCACCTCAGCTAAACCTAAAATTGGTGCCTACCACTTTACCACTATTGTGCCAAATCTAGGTATGGTTCGTACCCAATCAGGTGAATCTTTTGCAGTAGCCGACTTGCCAGGCTTGATTGAAGGTGCCAGTCAAGGTGTTGGTTTGGGAACCCAGTTCCTCCGTCACATCGAGCGTACACGTGTCATTCTTCACATTATTGATATGTCAGCTAGCGAAGACCGTGATCCTTATGAGGACTACTTAGCTATCAATAAGGAGTTAGAGTCTTATAACCTCCGTCTTATGGAGCGTCCACAGATTATCGTAGCCAACAAAATGGACATGCCTGAGAGTCAAGAAAATCTTAAAGAATTTAAGAAAAAATTTGCTGAAAACTACGATGAATTTGAAGAGTTACCAGCTATCTTCCCAATTTCTGGTTTGACTAAGCAAGGTCTGGCAACGCTATTGGATGCTACAGCTGAATTGTTAGACAAGACACCAGAATTCTTGCTCTATGACGAGTCAGATATGGAAGAAGAAGCATACTACGGCTTTGACGAGGAAGAAAAAGCCTTTGAAATTAGTCGTGATGATGATGCAACGTGGCTACTTTCTGGTGAAAAACTGATGAAACTCTTTAATATGACCAACTTTGATCGTGACGAATCAGTCATGAAATTTGCTCGCCAGCTTCGTGGTATGGGGGTTGATGAAGCCCTTCGTGCGCGTGGTGCTAAAGATGGTGACTTGGTCCGAATTGGTAAATTTGAGTTTGAATTTGTAGACTAGGAGACTGATATGGGAGATAAACCGATATCTTTCCGAGATGCGGATGGTAATTTTGTTTCCGCCGCAGACGTTTGGAATGAAAAGAAATTGGAAGAACTATTTAATCGTCTCAATCCAAATCGTGCCTTGAGGTTGGCACGAACTAAAAAAGACAATCCATCTTAAATACGTAAGATAAAACTCCAATTATCAGTCAAGTTAACTGTAACAAATAGAAGCTAAGATCTAGAAAGGGCAAAATTTGTCCTTTCTTTTCACTTATAAATTATAATATATTGAAATGGAATATAAACAAATAGACTAGGAAATTCAAATCAAATGACTAACAAGGCTTTATAAGTCGTGTTGTCCTATTCTACCTTCAAGACACTGATTTTTTCTATTGAAAAAGAATTTTTTTACAAAAATAGTTGGTTATTTAGTTTATTTATGCTATAATAGGAGCAATTATTTTTAGGAGGTGTCAGTATGTCTTATTTGTTTGAGATATTACCGAGTTTATTGAGCGGTGCAAGCATGACTTTACAGGTTTTTGCACTTGTCTTGATTTTTTCTATTCCCTTGGGCGTTTTGATTGCCTTTGCCTTGCAAGTCCATTGGAAGCTCCTCCATCATCTGATTAACATTTATATCTGGATCATGCGAGGCACACCCTTGCTCTTGCAGTTGATCTTTATCTATTATGTGCTCCCAAGTATTGGGATCCGTTTGGACCGTCTTCCTGCGGCTATCATTGCCTTTGTTCTCAATTATGCGGCTTACTTTGCTGAAATCTTCCGTGGTGGGATTGAGACTATCCCTAAAGGTCAATATGAGGCTGCTAAGGTCTTGAAGTTCAGTCCCTTTGCCACAGTTCGCTATATTATCTTGCCCCAAGTGACCAAGATTGTTCTTCCTAGCGTGTTTAACGAAGTCATGAGTTTGGTCAAGGATACTTCCTTGGTTTATGCTCTAGGCATTTCAGACCTTATCTTGGCTAGTCGAACAGCTGCCAACCGTGATGCTAGTCTGGTTCCTATGTTCTTGGCAGGAGCCATTTACTTAATTTTGATTGGTATTGTGACCATTCTTGCCAAAAAAGTTGAGAAGAAGTACAGTTACTATAGATAGGAGGCTGCCATGTTAGAATTACGAAATATCAATAAGGGATTTGGTGAAAAGCAAATTTTGTCCAATTTCAGTCTAAGTATTCCTGAAAAACAAATCCTGGCTATCGTTGGGCCTTCTGGTGGAGGTAAAACAACTCTCTTACGTATGCTTGCAGGTCTTGAAACCATTGATTCAGGGCAAATCTTTTATAATGGAGAACCTTTAGAATTGGATGAACTGGAGAAGCGAAATCTACTGGGATTTGTCTTCCAAGATTTTCAACTTTTCCCTCATTTATCAGTTCTAGATAATTTGACTTTATCACCTGTGAAAACTATGGGAATGAAGCAGGAAGAGGCTGAGAAGAAGGCGCGTGATCTCTTGGAACAGTTAGGACTGGCAGGGCACGCAGACGCCTATCCATTCTCACTATCTGGTGGGCAAAAGCAACGGGTGGCCTTGGCGCGTGCTATGATGATTGACCCAGAAATCATTGGCTACGATGAACCAACTTCGGCCCTAGATCCAGAATTACGCTTGGAAGTGGAAAAACTGATTTTGCAAAATAGGGAACTTGGGATGACGCAGATTGTGGTTACCCACGATTTACAATTCGCTGAAAATATTGCAGATCAGATTCTCAAGGTTGAGCCCAAGTAGGAGGTGACGATGACTAATAAGAAAATTGCTTTGGTATTGGTTTCGTTCCTGACTCTCTTTTTAACGGCTTGTACTCAGAAGGCTAGCAATCCAAAGCAGGATAACTGGGATAAGTATCAAGAGCAAGGCAGTATAACCATTGGTTTTGACAATACCTTTGTACCCATGGGATTTGAAGAAAAGAATGGCCAATATACGGGCTTTGATATTGACTTAGCACAAGCAGTTTCTGAAAAATTAGATTTTAAGGTGCAATTTCAGCCAATTGACTGGGATATGAAGGAAACGGAACTGCAAAATGGGACCATTGATGCCATCTGGAATGGCTATTCTGCCACCGATGAACGCCGAGAGAAGGTTGCCTTTAGCATTCCTTATATGGAAAATCAGCAAGTTCTGGTTACGAAGAGAAGCCAGCAAATTCATTCAGTAGAGGAGATGAAGGATAAGGCCTTGGGTGCCCAAGCTGGGTCCTCTGGTTATCTTGACTTTGAGGCCCAGCCAGATTTATTGAAAAATCGTGTCAAAGACCAGAAGGCCAATCAATACCAGAGTTTCAATGAAGCCTTGATTGATTTGAAGAATGACCGAATTGATGCCTTGTTGATTGACCGAGTGTATGCTAATTACTACCTCCAGTCTGAGGGGATATTAAATGACTATAATGTCTTTTCAGCTGGATTTGAGAGTGAATCTTTTGCGGTCGGAGTTAGACCAGCTGATAAAAGATTATTAACAGCATTAAACCAAGCCTTTATCGAACTATACCAAGAAGGAAAGTTCCAGGAAATCAGCCAGAAATGGTTTGGAGAAGATGTAGCAACAAAAGAAGTGAAAAGTAGAGATTGAGTTTTTACTCAGTCTCTTTTTGCATCAAAAAATCCTCTGGCAAGTACCAGAGGATAAGAGCTTATTTCATTGTTGGGAAGAGCAATACATCACGGATAGTAGTTGTGTCGGTGAGGAGCATGCAGAGACGGTCGATACCAATTCCTAAACCACCTGTTGGCGGCATACCGTATTCAAGAGCTTCAATGTAGTCATAGTCGATTCCTGTCGCTTCATCATCACCAAGTTCTTTGGCTTTAGCTTGGGCTTCGAAACGGCTAAGCTGATCGATTGGGTCGTTCAACTCAGTAAAGGCATTACCGTACTCCTTAGTCATGATGAAGAGCTCGAAGCGGTCAGTAAAGCGATCGTCTTCAGGATTTTTCTTAGCCAGTGGAGATACAGCTACTGGATGTCCATAGACAAAGGTTGGTTGGATCAAAGTTTCTTCAACAAACTCTTCAAAGAAGGCATTGATGATGTGGCCAACTTCAGTGTAGTGTTTTTCAACTGGAACTTTCTTCTCAGCTGCGATTGCCTTAGCTTCTTCCAAAGTCATGTCTTGCCAGAAATCGACACCAGTAATTTCCTTGATAGCATCAACCATGTGAACACGTTTAAATGGTTCGTTAATCTTGATTTCAGTACCTTGATAGTTGACTGGACCATCACCTTTAACTGATTTAGCAGCATGTTGGATAATGCCTTCCGTCAAGTCCATGATGTCTTGGAAGTCTGCATAAGCTTGGTAGACTTCGATAGAAGTGAACTCAGGGTTATGAGTAGCATCCATTCCTTCGTTACGGAAGATACGACCGATTTCATAGACACGTTCCATACCACCCACGATAAGGCGTTTCAAGTGAAGCTCAGTCGCGATACGAAGCACCATGTCAATGTTTTGGGCATTGTGGTGGGTAATAAATGGACGGGCAGCAGCACCACCAGCCTCGTTGTGAAGCACAGGTGTTTCTACTTCAAGGAAGCCTTTTTGGTCAAGGTAACGACGGATTTCAGAAATGATTTTTGAACGAGTGACAAAGCGTTCAAAGCTTTCACGGTTAGAAATCAAGTCAAGGTAACGTTTACGATAAATTGTTTCAACGTCAGTCAAACCGTGGAATTTCTCTGGAAGTGGACGAAGTGCCTTAGACAAGTGTGTAATGTGAGTCGCCTTGATAGAGAGTTCTCCCATATCTGTACGCATCACTTCACCTTCGACACCAAGGAAGTCACCAAGGTCTGCTTTTTTGAAGATTTCGTAGTTTTCTTCACCGACAGCATCCTTACGAACGTAGATCTGGATTTGACCTTCGCGGTCTTGAAGGTGGGCAAATCCAACTTTACCTTTACCACGTTTGGTTACCAAGCGTCCTGCGATAGTAGCTGTTTCGTTTTTATCGTGTAATTGTTCTTTATCGAGGTCAGCAAATTTATCTTTTAATTCTTGTGAATTTGCAGTACGTTCAAAGCGTTTTCCAAAGGGATCGATTCCTTGTTCACGGAGCGCAGCCATTTTTTCACGGCGAACGATTTGCTGGTCATTTAGTTCTTCCATATGTTCTGTTGACATGGGATCCTCCTAGTTTTACTCAAAATTGAATACGATGAGTCATTTTTTGCGATACTCCCATTTTATCATAAATAGCCAAGAAATTCACGGATAATCTTTCAAAACTAAAAAGAACTTGACGCTAAAATCAAGTTCTGTTATTGATAGGAAGTATCATTCCAAGTATCGAGAGTAAATGTTTCAAAATCATGGGTTTCTAGAATGGTCAGGCTGGCATTTGCTAGACCGCCATTTTTACGAAGAAGTGGCTCTTTATATCCTAGAAGAGTACGAAGACTGGCAGTAAGATTGGCACCGTGACCGACAATTAGAATACGCTCAGCTGGACTATCTTTGAGTGATTTGATAAATTGAATGGTCCGTTGTGTTGTGCTGAAGAGGGATTCAGCTCCAAACATTTGAGTGTCAAATTGCGCAAGATTAGATCGGAAAGCTTTGATTTGTTGCGGGTAAATAGATTCCAAGGTTGCAATTTTCAAACCTTCTAACTTCCCAAGTTGCCATTCACGGAGATTAGGGACACTTTCTAAAGGACAGGGAGACTTGAGTTGACTTTGGATAATCTCGGCAGATCTGACCGCTCGAGGTAAATCACTTGAATAAATCTGATCAAAAGGAATTTCCTTGAGATATTGGCCAAGTTGTTTTAGGGTTTCAATGGATTCAGGAAGAAGGGGAGAATCTCCACTGGCACCTTGAAAGCGACCTTCTTGGTTCCAGAGGGTACGACCGTGGCGGACAAAGTAGAGTTTCATTCTTGGTTGCCCTCCAAGATATCTGCAAAGTCAGCTTTTACAAAGCTAGCCAAGTCTTGGGGAGCGACGATAATACTGTGACCAACTTCGCCTGCAGAGACAATCATTTGATCCAAGTCTAGAGCGATCTTATCGATAAAAATGGGATAATTGTGTTTCTGACGAATTCCGACGGGATTATTGGCTCCATGAATATAACCTGTTGTTTTTTCCAAGTCCTTTTGTGGAATCATGCTCACTTTTTTATTGCCAGAAATTTTGGCTAGTTTCTTTTCCGACAAGTGTTGAGTGATAGGCACAATTCCGATAATCGGTCCTGTCTTGTCTCCTAAAAGAGCCAAGGTTTTGAAAATCTGATTTCGTTCATAACCTTGAGGAAGCTCTCCTTCCAGGGCATTGATTTGAATCCCCTGATGTGGGATACCTGCTTTAGACAGAATTTGTTCTACCAATGTTTTTTTGATTTTAACTTTTTTTGCCATTATTTATACTTATCCTCCAATTGGCTCATCCAAATACCAAGCCAGATTCCCAGTGCAAAGAAGAAGGCGATGATGACATACCCAACAAGAGAAAGGCCAGTGTATTGGATACTTTCAGCGTTTCCTGCATTTGGAATCAAGATCAAAAGAGTACTTGATAAGACGATTCCGATGATGAAATGATAGACGCGTGAGTGGTAGTTGTTTAAGGCATAATCCATCAATTTTGAAAAAATGATGAGAGTTGCACCTGCCCCGATTCCAATCGGGAAGAAAGTTCCCAAGAGGTCAAAGGTTTTAAAACCAGTCAACATAGGAGCATAGAGGCCCAAAATCAAAAGTAGATTTGATGGGCTGAGGCCAGGTACCAATACACCAAGAGCCAGCAGTGCACCAGCTAGGACGAAATTAAGAAAGCTGGCACTTAAGGTTCCAACAACAAAATTTAAGGCATAGAGTCCTAGTCCAGAAATGATAAAGGTTGCCCAAAACCAAGCTAAATCAATCTTGTCTCGGTTAGATTCTCGAGTTGATTCTTTGAGAAGGCTAGGAACAGTACCAATGATAGCCCCCGCAAAGCTCCATAAGACAAAGACCTGATAATTTTCAAGCAGGTATTCAATCGGGTAGGAAAATAATCCGATTCCCAGAAGCATACCGATGGCAACTGGAATAAAGTACAAAACATTTTCTTTAAAGTCTTTAAAGGGGTGGGCCAGAAAGCCAATCATCCGTTCATAAATTCCTAAGATTGCTGCTAGAACCCCTCCGGAAATTCCCGGTAGAATAAATCCAAGAGCAATCACAATCCCTTTAATAAGACGTGCTAACCATGAGAGCATATTTTTCCTCCAACTATTTCTATTTCAAAAAATCCTTACTATATTGTATCACAATCAAACACAAAAAGAAAAAGCAAATGATAAACAAATGCTTTTAAGGTTTTAAAAAGAGTTTTCTAAAGGTTTCTTCTTTATTTTTTAAAGAAGAGATTACGTTGATATCTAAATCGTGGTCAAAGCCAGCAATTTTTCCTTTAGATGTGTATTGGTGAATATCATAATCTAAGTCCGTATTAGGTTTGCTTTCGAAAAATCCGGTATTTGAACCATAGGAAGGAATCCAAACAGAGGTAAATTTGCCTGTATCAATACTGTGTTCTTCCATGAAGTAGACACCAACGTAGATTCCGATGTTTTTAGCACCAAGTGATTCTAGCTTTGCTCGAAAGGCTTCAACACCCTCGTTCATATTGGACATGGTTTTTTCTTCCACGTCTAGCCAATAGTAACTAGGGCTGTATGGTGAAGAGGCGTTATAAAAAACTTCAGCGGCTTTTTCCATTTCTTGGACACTTTTTCCAGCTAAATAAGCATAGACACCAACTGGGACATTTCGTTTTTGAAACTCAGTGATATGGGTTTTAAAGGCCTTATCAACACCATTAACATAGGAAGCATCGTTTTCTTTTAAAGACTGAGCGCCACTATGGACACGAACGATAGCTCCAGAAATGTTTTGGGACAGAGTATCGTAATTGATTTCCTCAGGACGCTGCCAACCAGAAACATCAATTACCGGTTTATCTATATTGTGTAGCGCTTGGGTTTCTACTTGCGCGATATTTGACTTTGTTTTTACAGGATGGTCCTCAAAACGAGGGCGATTCAGGATTAAAATGAAAATCATAATCCCAAAAAAACCAAACAAAATAAGCGGATTTATTTTCTTTCTCATATCTCATAATTTTACCTTAAAAATGAGAAAAAATCAAAAAAAATACTCAAAAAATGGGTTAAGGAAAGGACTTTGGAGCATTTTTTCATTCAAGAGCGCGTAATGATTTGAAATATGGTATAATAAAAGGGAATTTCTAGAGAAAAGAGAAGATTATGTCAAATTATGCCATTATTTTAGCAGCGGGTAAAGGGACTCGCATGAAATCTGATTTGCCAAAAGTGTTGCACAAGGTTGCGGGTATTTCTATGTTGGAACACGTTTTCCGTAGTGTGGGAGCTATCCAACCTGAAAAGACAGTAACAGTTGTGGGACACAAGGCGGAATTGGTTGAGCAGGTCTTGGCTGGACAGACAGAATTTGTGACTCAATCTGAACAGTTAGGGACTGGCCATGCAGTTATGATGACAGAACCTATCTTAGAAGGTTTGTCAGGGCACACCTTGGTCATTGCAGGAGATACTCCTTTAATCACTGGTGAAAGCTTGAAAAACTTGATTGATTTCCACATCAATCATAAAAATGTAGCGACTATCTTGACTGCTGAAACGGATAATCCTTTTGGCTATGGACGAATTGTACGTAATGACAATGCTGAAGTTCTTCGCATTGTTGAGCAGAAGGATGCTACAGATTTTGAAAAACAAATCAAGGAAATCAACACTGGAACTTACGTCTTTGACAACGAGCGTTTGTTTGAGGCTTTGAAAAATATCAATACCAATAACGCTCAAGGTGAATACTATATCACAGATGTCATTGGTATTTTCCGTGAAGCTGGTGAAAAAGTTGGCGCTTATACTTTGAAAGATTTTGATGAAAGTCTTGGGGTAAATGACCGTGTGGCTCTTGCGACAGCTGAGTCGGTCATGCGTCGCCGCATCAATCACCAACACATGGTCAATGGTGTTAGCTTTGTCAACCCAGAAGCAACTTATATCGATATTGATGTTGAGATTGCGCCTGAAGTTCAAATCGAAGCCAATGTTACCTTGAAAGGTCAAACGAAAATTGGCGCTGAGACTGTTTTGACAAATGGAACGTATGTAGTGGATAGCACTATCGGAGCAGGAGCTGTCATTACCAATTCTATGATTGAGGAAAGCAGTGTTGCAGACGGCGTAACTGTCGGACCTTATGCCCACATTCGTCCAGGTTCAAGTCTGGGTGCCCAAGTTCATATTGGAAACTTTGTTGAGGTGAAAGGTTCTTCAATCGGTGAGAATACTAAGGCTGGTCATTTGACTTATATTGGAAACTGTGAAGTGGGTAGCAAGGTTAATTTTGGTGCTGGAACCATTACAGTCAACTATGATGGCAAAAACAAATACAAGACAGTCATCGGTAACAATGTCTTCGTTGGTTCAAATTCAACCATTATTGCTCCAGTTGAGTTAGGTGACAATTCCCTCGTTGGAGCTGGTTCAACTATTACTAAAGATGTTCCAGCAGATGCCATTGCGATTGGTCGTGGTCGTCAGGTCAATAAAGATGAATATGCAACTCGTCTTCCCCATCATCCTAAAAATCAGTAGGAGCCTATCATGGAATTTGAAGAAAAAACGCTTAGTCGAAAAGAAATCTATCAAGGACCGATTTTTAAACTGGTTCAAGATCAGGTTGAATTACCAGAAGGCAAGGGAACTGCCCAACGGGATTTGATTTTCCACAATGGAGCTGTCTGTGTTTTAGCTGTGACGGATGAACAAAAACTCATCTTGGTCAAGCAGTACCGCAAAGCCATCGAGGCTATCTCTTACGAAATTCCAGCCGGAAAGTTGGAAGTAGGAGAAAACACAGACCCTATAGCAGCAGCCCTTCGTGAATTAGAGGAAGAAACAGCCTACACAGGGAAATTAGAACTTTTGTATGACTTTTATTCAGCCATTGGCTTTTGTAATGAAAAATTAAAACTATACCGAGCAAGCGATTTGACGAAAGTGGAAAATCCGCGTCCGCAGGATGAAGATGAGACCTTGGAAGTCCTTGAAGTGAGCTTAGAAGAAGCCAAGAAATTAATCCAAGCAGGTCATATATGTGATGCCAAGACAATTATGGCTGTTCAGTATTGGGAATTGCAGAAAAAATAGAGGAGGTCAGTATGGGTAAACCTTTATTAACGGATGAAATGATTGAAAGAGCTAATAGAGGCGAAAAAATTTCAGGTCCCCCTTTGCTAGATGATGAGGAGACCAAGATTTTACCAACCTCTTCTTCCCGTTTTGGTTATGCCAATCCTAAGGAACATGGTTTTAGCCAGGAAACCTTGAAGATTCAGGTCGAACCGTCTATTCATAAAAGCCGTCGCATTGAAAATACTAAGAGAAATGTCTTCAATTCTAAGTTGAATAAGATTTTATTTGCAGTCATCTTTCTCTTGATTTTGCTTGTCTTAGCAATGAAACTTTTGTAATAGAAAAGGAATTGAAATGAAAATAGGAATTATTGCGGCCATGCCAGAAGAACTGGCTTATCTGGTCCAGCATTTAGACAATGCCCAGGAGCAAGTTGTTTTGGGGAATACCTATCATACAGGGACCATTGCCTCTCATGAAGTCGTTCTTGTAGAAAGTGGAATTGGTAAGGTTATGTCTGCTATGAGTGTGGCGATTTTGGCTGATCATTTCCAAGTGGATGCTCTTATTAATACGGGATCAGCTGGGGCAGTAGCAGAGGGGATTGCTGTTGGGGATATTGTGATTGCTGACAAATTAGCCTATCATGATGTGGATGTCACAGCTTTTGGCTACGCTTATGGACAAATGGCGCAACAACCGCTTTATTTCGAATCAGATAAAACCTTTGTTGCTAAAATTCAAGAGAGTCTATATCAATTGGACCAGAACTGGCATCTTGGTTTGATTGCTACAGGAGATAGTTTTGTTGCTGGAAATGACAAGATAGAAGCGATTAAGTCCCATTTTCCAGAAGTTTTAGCAGTTGAGATGGAGGGGGCAGCGATTGCTCAGGCGGCGCATGCCCTTAATCTTCCAGTTTTAGTCATCCGAGCTATGAGTGATAATGCCAACCATGAAGCAAACATCTCTTTTGATGAGTTTATTATCGAAGCTGGACGTCGCTCTGCCCAAGTCTTATTAGCCTTTTTGAAGGCCTTAAATTAAGCGAAAATTTGACAGTTTTTCTAGCTTATGATAAGATTTAAGTAAAGAAAAGCTAGAAAACGTTTCAGAGGATATTATGAGTATTGAAATGACCGTCAGTGAGATTGCAGAGGTCTTAGGATTATCTCGCCAAGCAATCAATAACCGTGTCAAAGAATTACCAGAAGAAGACACAGATAAAAATGACAAAGGGGTAACAGTCGTTACCAGAAGTGGCTTGATTAAGCTAGAAGAAATCTATAAAAAAACGATTTTTGAAGATGAGCCTGTCAGTGAAGATGTCAAGCAACGTGAACTGATGGAGATTCTGGTTGATGAGAAGAATGCAGAAATTCTTCGTCTCTATGAACAATTAAAAGCCAAGGATCGTCAGTTATCAGAAAAAGACGAGCAGATGCGTATCAAAGACCGTCAGATTGCTGAGAAAGACAAACAACTCGATCAGCAGCAACAATTGACCCTTCAAGCCATGAAGGATCAAGAAAATCTTAAGCTAGAGCTGGACCAAGCAAAAGAAGAAGTCCAATCAACTAAGAAAGGCTTTTTTGCTCGTTTATTTGGAGGATAATCAAGGAGCTGTTTAGGTTAAATGCTAACCTGATGGCTTCTTTTGTTTCTAAATAGTATAGTTGCTCAAGTTAAATAACAGTATAGGAGAGGTAGAAAATGGAACGATTAGAAGATTACATTGCTTTCGATTTAGAATTTAATCAGCATGAAGGGCAAACACACTTGATTCAAGTATCGGCAGTGCGTTTTAGAGATGGTCAGGAAATCGATGCCTATGATTCCTATGTCCATACTAGTGTGCCTCTAAAGAGTTTTATCAATGGTTTGACTGGGATTACAGCTGAGACCTTAAAAGATGCTCCCCCAGTGGAGAAAGTTATCAAAGATTTCCAAGAGTTTGTGGGTTCTTTACCCATGGTAGGATACAATGCTGCTAAAAGTGATTTGCCTATTCTAGCAGAGCATGGTTTAGATTATAGCCAACAGTATAAGGTGGATTTGTATGATGAAGCTTTTGAACGCCGTAGTTCGGATTTACATGGTATTGCCAATCTCAAGTTGCAAACCGTTGCCTCATTTCTTGGATTTCAAGGTCAGTCTCATAATAGTTTAGAGGATGCTCGGATGACGGCGCGTGTTTACGAGTCCTTCTTAGAGTCAGATCAAGCTAGAGAATTGTTAGAGAGAGAAAGTAGCCTATCAAACAATCCTTTTGGAGGCTTGAACTTGTCTCAATTATTTGACTAGGAGTGCCTATGAAACCTGAAAAACCTAAAAATCTAGGTTTTAGGAAAATCTACTTTAATCTAGATAAAATTCTCTTTCTCTTTTTCTTGATATTTATGATGATTGAATTTGTCTGGTTACCACTTAATTCTTGGATTGCTGGACTGTTACTCCGTCAGACAGGTTATCTCTTTCTTTCATACAACAATATTTTTGCCATTATAAAAGGGTCGCCATTTGTTAGTCTTGCTTTATTTATTCTGGTAATCGTTAATTTACTGATTGCCTATTACCAAATAGGACTTCTCTTTATCGGAGCTCGACACCTCCTCTATCACGAAAGGAGGACCTTGCTGGAGTACAGTCGCAAGGTCTTTCGCCAAAGTTTCTTATTTATGAGACAAGTGACGATTTCCAAAATGGCCTTTATCTTCTTTTATGTCATAATGCTCTTTCCATTGATTCGAAAGATTTTAAAGATTTATTACCTCAATAAAATTGTCATTCCGGACTTTATTGTTGATTATGTGGAAGACAAGTATTGGCTTGTAGGTATAGTGGTTACTATTCTGGCTTTACTTCTGTTTTATATTTCGGTGCGTTTCATGTTTGCCCTACCTCAGCTTTTATTTGAGAAAAAAACAGTCAAAGAAGCAGTCAAATACAGTCTAGAGAAGACGAGAAAGCACTCATGGTTTTATATTTGGAACTTGCTTTGGATTATCGTCAAAACGTACCTATTTTTCATTCTTTTATTGATTCCAATCTTGGCAAGTCAGGCACTGATGGATGGTTTGACCCATAGGGAATCTCTTGTGCTGGGAATTATCAACTTTGTCTTGATTAAGAATTTCCACTATATGGCTTTGACTTACTTTCTCATTAAGTTTGTTTCCTTTTTGACAGGGGAGGAACTAGAAATCACACCAAGGAGAAAGAAAGACCACTGGATGAGATGGGGAGTGATGGGCTGTGCTTGTATCTTTTTCACTCTTGAGGGTTATGTTTATTTAGAAGCTCCAGTTGCCAATAAACCTTTGATTATCTCTCACAGGGGAGTATCCAATAAGAATGGTGTACAAAATACCGTCCAATCACTAGAAAAAACCGCTCAGTTATCTCCAGATTTCGTTGAGACAGATGTTCAGGAAACAAAAGATGGCCAGTTTGTCATGATGCATGATGCCAATATCAAGAATCTGACAGGAGTTAATGCCAATCCTCAGGATCTCACTTTGGAAGAATTAACCAAACTCAATATTTCAGAAAATGGCTATCACAGCAAGGTGTCTAGTTTTGATGACTATCTCAATAAAGCCAATGAATTGCATCAAAAACTCCTCATTGAAATTAAAACTAGTCGAAAAGATAGTCCAGATATGATGAAACGCTTTATGGAAAAATATGGAACTGTTCTTAAGCAGAATGGTCACCAAATGCAATCCTTGGACTACCATGTGATTGACCAGGTTTTAGCCTACGATACTCAAATTCCAGTCTATTTCATCCTACCTTATAATAGTATTTTTCCAAGAACCAAGGCGACAGGTTACACCATGGAGTATTCAACTTTAGATGAAAATTTTGTCAACAAGCTTTGGAATACGGATCAGAAATTGTATGTTTGGACAATTAATAGTTCAGAGTCCTTTGATAAATCAGTTCATTTGGGAGCTGATGGCATGATAACGGATGATTTGGAAATGATTCAAGATCAGGTTACCATTGCCCAAGAAGACCCTGAGTATACTGAATTGCTTTTCAAACAGGCCATGGAATTCTTTAATTTTTAGTAAGCAAAAAGAGGTTGATCAAAAATTCACCTCTAAAATATCAAAAAAACGAGCGATGTATCAGTTGGATATGCTCGTTTTATTATGCCATGGTTTATAATTGATACTCAATGAAAATCAAAGAGCAAACTAGGAAGCTAGCCGCAGGTTGCTCAAAGTACAACTTTGAGGTTGCAGATAAAACTGACGAAGTCAGTAACATACGTACGGTAAGGCGATGCTGATGTGGTTTGAAGAGATTTTCGAAGAGTATGAAATAAGAATAAAACAGGAAGTAATGCCTATGAAGTGGTTGAACTAGGTTATTTATGTCAGATGTAAAAGGGTTACTAACTTCTGCGTGAAGAAGGCTTTCGAATTTATGTCAAACAGAAAATGGCTCTTGCCCCCCTTGGGGCAGATGAGAGAGTATTGTTGGTATGTGCAGAGTTTATGTTAGAAATAAATAAGCTGTCATAACATAGCTAGGATTTATCTTTATGAGTATGAAGCTCACAAAATTGGTCAAGAATCTAGCATCTAAAACATCAATTATACAAAAACACATTCTCTCTTTGGCTTGATTGTGGTCAAGACAAAGAGAGAATGTGTGGTTTTATTTTTGAGTTAATTTTTTTAGATCATGTGCTTACTGAGGATTACTTTTATTTTCTGAAGTTGGAGTATTGGACTGTTTTTCATTATCAGCGGCAGGTTTACTTGGAGTAGGAGCAGGAGTAGAAGAATCCTGAGTTGCTGTTTTCTGCTCTTCTTTTTTATCTTCCTTGACGCTAGATTTTGGCGTTTCCTCTTGCTGTGTTTTTTCTTGAGTGGTGTTATTTTCCTTATTGGGACTGGTGTTTTCCTTAGGGGCTTCCTTTTGGATTTCTTTGACAATGGTTGTCGTCTGGCTTGTCGTAGGTTCTTTTTTAGTATTTTTGTTATTATCCAAGGCGTTCATGATTGTGATACTTGCGGTAATCAAGCCAAGGATACTAGCGATTGTAGCAACGATTTTTTGAAAGACCGTGAAGCCTTTTTTGATGTGTTCTGTTTTTGGTTTTGAAGTTCTACGATAATTAGACATACATTCTCTCCTTTGATTAAAATTTATTATACCGCATTTCTTTAAAAAAATCTTAAAAAAAGAGGAATTGCCCTTTCTTGTCGCAAGCTCCGTTTCATGATACAATAGAGGGAGTGATTTTAGAAAGCGTGAGAAACATGATTTACTTTGATAATTCGGCGACGACCAAGCCCTATCCAGAAGCCCTTGAAACCTATATGCAGGTGGCTTCAAAAATTTTAGGAAATCCATCTAGTCTCCATCGTTTGGGAGACCAGGCAACACGAATCTTAGATGCTTCCCGTCAACAAATTGCAGATTTGATTGGCAAGAAAAGTGACGAAATCTTCTTTACCTCTGGTGGAACAGAAGGAGATAACTGGGTCATCAAGGGTGTGGCCTTTGAAAAAGCCCAGTTTGGCAAGCACATCATCGTATCTGCCATTGAACATCCGGCAGTCAAAGAGTCAGCTCTCTGGTTGAAATCTCAAGGTTTTGAAGTGGATTTTTCTCCAGTAGATGAGAAAGGATTTGTGGATGTTGAGGCTCTAGCAGGTTTGATAAGACCTGATACGACCCTCGTCTCTGTCATGGCTGTGAACAATGAAATCGGCTCTATTCAACCTATTGAGGCTATTTCAGAACTCTTGGCAGACAAGCCGACTATTTCCTTCCACGTTGATGCGGTTCAGGCACTTGCCAAGATTCCGACTGAAAAGTATCTGACAGAACGAGTGGATTTTGCGACTTTCTCTAGTCACAAGTTTCACGGAGTTCGAGGTGTTGGATTTGTCTATATCAAGTCTGGCAAGAAGATTACGCCTCTTTTAACAGGTGGTGGTCAGGAGCGAGATTATCGTTCGACAACTGAAAATGTGGCAGGAATTGCAGCGACAGCCAAGGCTCTCCGTTTATCTATGGAAAAGCTAGATATCTTTACTAGCAAGACTGGCCAGATGAAGGCAGTGATTCGTCAAGCACTTCTGGACTATCCAGATATTTTTGTCTTTTCAGATGAGGAAGACTTTGCCCCTCATATTCTGACTTTTGGAATCAAGGGTGTTCGTGGTGAAGTCATCGTTCACGCCTTTGAAGACTATGATATTTTTATTTCTACGACCTCTGCTTGTTCGTCCAAGGCTGGGAAACCTGCAGGCACCTTGATTGCCATGGGAGTGGATAAAGATAAGGCCCAGTCAGCTGTTCGTCTTAGCCTAGACCTTGAAAATGATATGAGTCAGGTTGAGCAGTTTTTGACCAAGTTAAAATTGATTTACAATCAAACTAGAAAAGTAAGATAGGAGCATTCATGCAGTATTCAGAAATTATGATTCGCTACGGAGAGTTGTCAACCAAGGGTAAAAATCGTATGCGTTTCATCAATAAACTTCGCAATAATATTTCAGACGTTTTGTCTATCTATCCCCAAGTTAAGGTAACGGCAGATCGTGACCGTGCCCACGCTTACCTCAATGGAGCAGATTACACAGCAGTAGCAGAATCGCTCAAACAAGTTTTTGGAATTCAGAATTTTTCTCCAGTATATAAGGTTGAAAAATCTATAGAAGTTCTGAAGTCTGCTGTCCAAGAGATCATGCAGGACATCTACAAGGATGGCATGACCTTTAAAATTTCTAGCAAGCGTAGCGACCACACCTTTGAACTTGATAGTCGTGAACTCAACCAAACACTTGGAGGAGCTGTTTTCGAAGCCATTCCAAATGTGCAAGCTCAAATGAAAAGTCCTGACATCAATCTTCAGGTGGAGATCCGTGAAGAAGCAGCCTATCTTTCTTATGAAACCATTCGTGGGGCTGGTGGTTTGCCAGTTGGAACTTCAGGTAAAGGGATGCTTATGTTGTCAGGAGGGATTGACTCACCAGTAGCAGGTTATCTTGCTCTTAAGCGTGGGGTGGATATTGAGGCCGTTCACTTTGCCAGCCCACCATATACTAGTCCTGGTGCCCTTAAAAAAGCCCACGATTTGACTCGAAAATTGACCAAGTTTGGAGGAAATATCCAGTTTATCGAAGTTCCTTTTACAGAGATTCAAGAGGAAATCAAGGCTAAAGCGCCAGAAGCCTATCTTATGACCTTGACCCGTCGTTTTATGATGAGGATTACCGATCGTATCCGTGAGGTACGAAATGGTTTAGTTATTATCAATGGGGAAAGCCTTGGTCAAGTAGCCAGCCAAACTCTTGAAAGTATGCAGGCGATTAACGCTGTGACCAACACTCCCATCATCCGCCCTGTGGTTACCATGGACAAATTGGAAATCATTGACATCGCCCAGGAAATCGATACCTTTGAAATTTCTATCCAACCTTTTGAGGACTGCTGTACGATTTTTGCACCTGACCGTCCTAAGACCAATCCTAAGATTAAGAATGCAGAGCAGTATGAAGCACGCATGGATGTTGAAGGTTTGGTTGAACGAGCAGTAGCAGGGATTATGATTACTGAAATCACACCGCAGGTTGAAAAAGATGAAGTGGATGACTTGATTGATAATTTGCTCTAATCAGAAAATCCAGAAGAATTTAGAAAAATAAATGAAAAAGTTAGTTTTTAATTCCAAAAACGGAAGCAAAACTAACTTTTTTTCTATAATTGTGATATAATGAAATAAAATTTTGAATATAGAGAGTTTTCTGACAATGAATCAATCCTACTTTTATTTAAAAATGAAAGAACACAAACTCAAGGTTCCTTATACAGGTAAGGAGCGCCGTGTGCGTGTTCTTCTACCTAAAGATTATGAGAAAGACACGAATCGTTCCTATCCTGTTGTATACTTTCATGACGGGCAAAATGTTTTTTATAGTAAGGAGTCTTTCATTGGTCATTCATGGAAGATTATCCCAGCTATTAAGCGTAATCCTGATATCAGTCGCATGATTGTCGTAGCCATTGACAATGATGGAATGGGGCGGATGAATGAGTATGCAGCTTGGAAGTTCCAAGAATCTCCAATCCCAGGGCAGCAGTTTGGCGGTAAGGGTGTGGAGTATGCCGAGTTTGTCATGGAGGTGGTCAAGCCTTTTATTGATGAAACTTATCGTACAAAAGCAGACCGCCAGCATACAGCCATGATTGGTTCCTCACTAGGAGGCAATATTACCCAGTTTATCGGTTTGGAATACCAAGACCAAATTGGTTGCTTGGGCGTCTTTTCATCTGCCAACTGGCTCCACCAAGAAGCCTTTAACCGCTATATCGAGCGTCAGCAACTATCGCCTGACCAGCGTATCTTCATCTATGTGGGAACGGAAGAAGCGGATGATACAGACAAGACCTTGATGGCTGGTAATATCAAACAAGCCTATATCGACTCTTCGCTTCGCTATTACCATGATTTGATAGCAGGAGGAGTACACTTGGGCAATCTTGTCTTAAAAGTTCAGTCTGGTGCCATCCATAGTGAAATCCCTTGGTCGGAGAATTTACCAGATTGTCTGAGATTTTTTGCAGAAAACTGGTAAGGTAAAGTAAGAAAGGAGAAAATATGCATATTGAACATCTTAGCCACTGGAGTGGCCATCTTAACCGTGAAATGTACCTTAACCGTTATGGTCATGCTGGGATTCCAGTTGTGGTCTTTGCTTCATCAGGTGGTAGTCACAATGAATACTATGATTTTGGCATGATTGATGCTTGTGCTTCCTTTATTGAGGAAGGCCGTGTCCAATTCTTTACCCTATCTAGTGTGGATAGTGAGAGTTGGTTGGCCACTTGGAAAAACGGTCACGACCAAGCGGAGATGCACCGTGCCTACGAACGCTACGTGATTGAGGAGGCCATTCCTTTTATCAAGCATAAGACAGGTTGGTTTGATGGCATGATGACGACAGGTTGCTCAATGGGTGCCTACCATGCACTCAATTTCTTCCTTCAGCATCCAGATGTATTTACCAAAGTGATTGCTCTCAGTGGTGTTTACGACGCACGTTTCTTTGTCGGCGATTACTATAACGACGATGCTATTTACCAAAACTCGCCAGTTGATTATATCTGGAACCAAAACGACGGCTGGTTTATTGACCGTTACCGTCAGGCAGAGATTGTGCTGTGTACAGGACTTGGAGCTTGGGAACAAGACGGTCTGCCATCCTTCTACAAGCTTAAAGAAGCCTTTGACCAGAAACAAATTCCAGCCTGGTTTGCTGAATGGGGACACGATGTCGCCCACGACTGGGAATGGTGGCGCAAACAAATGCCTTATTTCCTCGGCAATCTCTATTTATAAAAGGAGTTACCTATGAATTACCTTGTTATTTCTCCCTACTATCCACAAAACTTTCAACAGTTTACCATTGAACTAGCTAATAAAGGAATCAACGTCTTGGGAATTGGTCAGGAACCTTACGAGCAATTGGATGAACCTTTACGCAATAGCCTGACCGAGTATTTCCGTGTGGACAATCTTGAAAATATAGATGAAGTCAAGAGAGCAGTTGCTTTTCTCTTTTATAAACATGGCCCGATTGACCGCATCGAGTCTCATAATGAATACTGGCTTGAGTTGGATGCAACACTCAGAGAACAATTCAATGTTTTTGGTGCCAAACCAGAGGATCTCAAAAAGACGAAATTTAAGTCTGAAATGAAGAAGCTTTTCAAAAAAGCAGGTGTCCCTGTGGTCCCTGGAGCTGTTATCAAGACGGAAGCAGATGTTGATCAAGCAGTGAACGAAATCGGCCTTCCAATGATTGCCAAACCTGACAATGGAGTGGGAGCAGCCGCGACCTTTAAGCTTGAGACAGAGGACGATATCAATCACTTCAAGGCTGAGTGGGATCATTCAACTGTTTATTTCTTTGAGAAATTTGTCACCTCTAGCGAAATTTGCACCTTTGATGGTCTAGTGGACAAGGAAGGAAAGATTGTCTTTTCAACAACCTTTGACTACGCCTATACACCGCTTGATCTCATGATTTACAAGATGGACAATTCTTATTACGTTCTCAAGGATATGGATCCTAAATTACGTAAATATGGTGAGGCAATTGTCAAGGAATTTGGTATGAAAGAACGGTTCTTCCATATTGAGTTCTTCCGTGAGGGGGATGATTATATTGCCATTGAGTACAATAACCGTCCTGCAGGTGGGTTTACCATTGATGTTTATAACTTTGCCCATTCCTTGGACCTCTATCGTGGCTATGCAGCCATTGTCGCAGGAGAAGAGTTCCCAGCGTCAGAATTTGAACCTCAGTATTGTTTGGCTACTTCTCGCCGTGCAAATGCTCACTATGTTTATTCAGAAGAGGATTTGATTGACAAATATAGCCAGCAGTTCAAGGTTAAAAAAATCATGCCAGCGGCCTTTGCGGAACTTCAAGGAGATTACCTGTATATGTTGACAACTCCGAGTCGACAAGAAATGGATCAGATGATTAAGGACTTTGGTCAGCGTCAGGCTTGAGAGACTATCGGATTAAGGAAATTCACTCCCTTAGTCCTTTTGTTTTTTATAAGAAACACAGCGGATTGAAACAAGAGTAGGACAATTTTTGAGGTGCTTTTTGATATGAGCTCAGTTTTTCTCACTAAGATTTTACTCAGGTGAGTGGGGAGGAATAAGAAATAAAGCTACTTTTCTGGGGCTTATTCATAGTAGGTGTGATTCTTTTTTTCGAGTGTAGCCTATAGCTTTGAGAGCATAGTGGATAGTATAGTAGATTGAAATAAGATGTGAACAAAGTGATTGAGAAAGTCAATTTTTTCTAGAAATGTTTTAGCAACTGTAATGTGCTATTCTAGATTCAATACGCTATAGTTGGATGACAGCCAAATTCAGAAGCTATTTCAGTCAAATAAGCGTCTGGATTGTCAGTAAGATAGTTTTTAAGTCTATTTCTATCAATTTTTCTTGGTTTTATTCCTTTTACTTGATGGTTTAAATCACCTATTTTCTCTTTTAGATAATGGTATTACGTGAGATTTGGAAAACGTGTGATACTTCTGTTATACTACCTGTTCGCTTACAATAGGCGAGAACTTTTTTACGTAAATCTGTTGAATATGGCATAAGATGACTACACTACATTGTGTACTATCTTTAGTTCATTTTATCATATCTCTGTCGAAACAGGTTACTAATATTAATGTACGGGCTCTATGTATGTCAAAAATAAGTTCAGTTATTGAATAGATTTTACTAAACGAGATAGAAGAATAATTTGAGTCTTTTATGCAATCTCCATATAGGATTCATTACGACAGATACCTTAGATTCTTTTTATTGAAGAAATTTTCTGAAAATTACAAAATATACTTGCTATTTTAGAAAAAAAGTGTAGAATATAAGAAATAGGTTTTTAGAATAAGGAGTGGAATATGACAGTAACGATTGATTGGGAAAACCTTGGTTTCTCCTATATGAAATTACCTTATCGCTATATTGCTCATTTTAAAAATGGACAATGGAATCAAGGAGAACTTACAGAAGATGCAACCTTGCATATTTCAGAGTCTTCTCCAAGTCTTCACTATGGTCAACAAGCCTTTGAAGGTTTGAAAGCTTACCGTACTAAGGATGGTAGTGTTCAACTTTTCCGTCCTGACGAAAATGCTAAACGTCTGCAACGTACTTGTAATCGTCTCTTGATGCCACAAGTTCCGACAGACATGTTTGTAGAAGCTTGTAAGGCAGTTGTCCGCGCCAATGAAGAATACGTACCACCATATGGAACAGGTGGAACCCTTTATCTTCGTCCACTTTTGATTGGTGTTGGAGATATTATCGGGGTTAAACCAGCAGAGGAATACATTTTCACCATCTTTGCTATGCCAGTTGGAAATTACTTTAAGGGTGGTTTGGTTCCAACCAACTTCTTGATTCAGGATGAATACGATCGTGCGGCTCCAAATGGTACAGGTGCGGCTAAGGTTGGTGGGAACTATGCTGCAAGTCTCTTGCCAGGGAAATTGGCCAAGTCACGTCATTTCTCAGATGTTATCTACCTAGACCCATCAACTCATACAAAGATTGAAGAAGTAGGTTCAGCTAACTTCTTTGGAATTACAGCTGACAATGAATTTGTAACACCATTGAGTCCATCTATTTTGCCATCTATTACTAAGTATTCTTTACTTTATTTGGCAGAACACCGCTTGGGTTTGACTCCTATTGAGGGTGATGTTCCAATTGATAAGCTTGATCGTTTTGTAGAGGCAGGTGCTTGTGGTACAGCAGCAGTTATTTCGCCAATTGGTGGAATTCAGCACGGTGATGATTTCCATGTATTCTATAGTGAAACAGAAGTTGGTCCTGTGACTCGTAAACTATATGATGAATTGACAGGTATTCAGTTTGGTGATATTGAAGCGCCAGAAGGTTGGATTGTAAAAGTAGATTAAAATAAACAAAAGGAGATTTTTGATGAAATCGAAAAAGTGGCTCTTAACAGCAGGAGTGGTCCTGAGTACAACAGCTCTTTTAGTGGCTTGTGGAAAAGCTGATAAAGAAGCAGATGCACCGACAACATTTTCATATGTCTATGCAGTAGATCCAGCATCTTTGGACTATAGTATAGCAACTCGTACATCGACAACAGATGTCATCGGGAACGTGGTTGATGGTTTGATGGAAAACGACCAATACGGAAATGTTATTCCTTCCTTGGCTGAAGATTGGTCTGTGTCAAAAGATGGTTTGACCTATACCTATAAACTTCGTAAAGGGGTTAAATGGTACACTTCAGAAGGTGAAGAATATGCAGAAGTAACAGCCCATGACTTTGTAACAGGATTGAAACACGTAGCTGACGGTAAGTCAGACGGTGTCTCTCTCATCCAAAATTCAATTAAGGGCTTGGATGCCTACATGACTGGTGAGACCAATGATTTCTCTACAGTTGGTGTTAAGGCCTTGGACGATTATACAGTCGAATATACCCTAAACAAACCAGAAAGTTTCTGGAACTCTAAAGTTACAACAGCGACGATGTTGCCTGTAAATGAAGAGTTTTTGAAGGCATCAGGTAAAGATTATGGAGCAGTTACTCCAGCAGGGATTCTTTACAATGGTCCTTATATCTTGAAGACCTTGACTTCTAAATCGTTAATCGAATACGAGAAAAATCCAAACTACTGGGATAAAGAAAAGGTAAAAATTGAAAAGGTCAAATTGACCTACTACGATGGTTCAGATCAGGAATCGTTGATTCGTAGCTTCTCTTCAGGTGCCTATACGACAGCCCGTCTCTTCCCAAGTAGCTCAAACTTTGCTTCTACTTTGGAACAATACGGAGATAAAATCACTTATAGCCCACAGGACTCAAGTAGCTATTACTTCACCTTTAACGTAAATCGTCAGTCATATAATAAAACTGCGAAAACAAGTGAAGAACAAAAGACTTCTACAAAAGAAGCTATGCTTAATAAGGACTTCCGTCAGGCTATTAACTTTGCCTTCAACCGCCATTCTTATGCTGCCCAGCTAAATGGTGAAGACGGTGCGGACAAGATTATTCGTAACAGCCTTGTTCCTGACAACTTTGTACAAGCAGGGGGTAAAAACTTTGGTCAAATCGCCCAAGCTGAGTTGGTGAACTATGGTGACCAATGGAAAGGTGTTGAGCTAGTTGACGGTAAGGATTCTATCTACAACCCTGACAAGGCTAAAGCAGCCTTTGAAAAAGCTAAGAAAGACTTGGAATCTAAAGGGGTAACTTTCCCAATTCATTTGGATGTCCCAGTTGAACAAACAGATACCATCGCCGTTCAACAAAGCAACTCTTTCAAACAGTCTATCGAATCAACTCTTGGTGCTGAAAATGTTGTCATTGATGTTCTTCAAATGACAGATAATGAAAAGGAAACAATCACTTCTCAAGCGCGTGTTCCTTCTCAAAAAGATTATGATTTGAACAGTACAGGATGGGCTCCAAGTTATCAAGACCCAGCATCTTACTTGAATATCATGGATCCTAAATCAGGTTCTGCTATGAAACACCTTGGTATTACTAAAGGAAAAGATAAGGATGTTGTAGCTAAACTTGGTTTGGACAAATATAAGAAATTATTGGATGATGCAGATTCAGAAACTACAAATCTTGAAGAACGCTATGAAAAATATGCCAAGGCTCAAGCTTGGTTGACAGATAGTTCATTATTGATGCCAACAGCTTCATCTGGTGGTTCTCCAGTTGTAAGTAATGTCGTGCCATTCTCAAAACCATACTCACAAGTTGGTATTAAAGGTGACCCATATATCTTTAAAGGGATGAAATTGCAAAAAGATATTGTTACAACAAAAGAATATGAAGAAGCACTGAAAAAATGGCAAAAAGAAAAATTGGAATCAAATGGTAAGTACCAAAAAGAACTAGAAAAACACATTAAATAAAGCAGAAAACTCTATATCAGACTTGGAATGATATAGAGTTTTTTCTTGCTAGTTTTGGGATTTTCTTGTAAAATAGAAAAAGTGAAGAGAGGTATGAAATGAGCAAGAAAGATAAAAAAATTGAAATTCAAGTAGCAGATGCTAAAGTTAATGTTGGTAAAGACAGTTTTGAAGGTTATACATTGACTATCGGCAAAAAAGTTATCGGAGAAATTGCCGAATTAGACGGACAATTTGCCATCATAAAGAATGGGAATGTCGATAGTTTTTATAAAAAATTGGAAAAAGCTGTGGAAATTTTGATTGAAAATTATAATTTAGCAAAATAAGTCTTGTTTTTTTGAAATTTTCATGATATAATAGTCCATGTTGATTGTAGGAGAGATAGCGAAGAGGCTAAACGCGGCGGACTGTAAATCCGCTCCTTCGGGTTCGGGGGTTCGAATCCCTCTCTCTCCATTTCATCAATGGGGTATAGCCAAGCGGTAAGGCAAGGGACTTTGACTCCCTCATGCGTTGGTTCGAATCCAGCTACCCCAGTTCTTAGGTAATAATCAAGATAAAAAGCAAAATATCTTAGGGTATTTTATTTTTATAATTGAAAGACGTGAACGATATGAACATGTCCTTGCGGGTGCTTAGGAAAAATATTATAAGTATGTCAAGCTTAGAAAAGCTTGATTGTTGGAGGATTTTTTAGATGAACGAATTTGAAGATTTGCTAAATAGCGTTAGCCAAGTTGAGACTGGTGATGTTGTTAGTGCTGAAGTATTGACAGTTGATGCGACTCAAGCTAACGTTGCAATCTCTGGAACTGGTGTTGAAGGTGTCTTGACTCTTCGCGAATTGACAAACGATCGCGATGCAGATATCAATGACTTTGTTAAAGTAGGAGAAGTATTGGATGTTCTTGTACTTCGTCAAGTAGTTGGTAAAGATACTGATACAGTTACATACCTTGTATCTAAAAAACGCCTTGAAGCTCGCAAAGCATGGGACAAACTTGTTGGTCGCGAAGAAGAAGTTGTTACTGTTAAAGGAACTCGTGCCGTTAAAGGTGGACTTTCAGTAGAATTTGAAGGTGTTCGTGGATTCATCCCAGCTTCAATGTTGGATACTCGTTTCGTACGTAACACTGAGCGTTTTGTAGGTCAAGAATTTGATGCTAAAATCAAAGAAGTTGACGCTAAAGAAAACCGCTTCATCCTTTCACGTCGTGAAGTTGTTGAAGCAGCTACAGCAGCGGCTCGTGCTGAAGTATTCGGTAAATTGGCTGTTGGTGATGTAGTAACTGGTAAAGTTGCACGTATCACAAGTTTCGGTGCTTTCATCGACCTTGGTGGTGTTGATGGATTGGTTCACTTGACTGAATTGTCACATGAACGTAACGTATCACCAAAATCAGTTGTAACTGTTGGTGAAGAAATTGAAGTGAAAATCCTTGATCTTAACGAAGAAGAAGGACGCGTATCACTTTCACTTAAAGCAACAACACCTGGACCATGGGATGGCGTTGAGCAAAAATTGGCTAAAGGTGATGTAGTAGAAGGAACAGTTAAACGTTTGACTGACTTCGGCGCATTTGTTGAAGTATTGCCAGGTATCGATGGACTTGTTCACGTATCACAAATTTCACACAAACGTATTGAAAATCCAAAAGAAGCTCTTAAAGTTGGTCAAGAAGTTAAAGTTAAAGTTCTTGAAGTTAACGCAGATGCAGAGCGCGTATCACTTTCTATCAAAGCTCTTGAAGAGCGTCCAGCTCAAGAAGAAGGACAAAAAGAAGAAAAACGTGCTGCTCGTCCACGTCGTCCAAAACGTCAAGAAAAACGTGATTTCGAACTTCCAGAAACACAAACAGGATTCTCAATGGCTGACTTGTTCGGTGATATCGAACTTTAATCAAATTGAAAATTCATAAAATCCTTTGTTTTCTAAACAAGGGATTTTTCTTTTGTCTGTAAGTCTTTTTTGATATAATAGTTCTATGTTAGAATCAGAAAAACAATCATGTTATCAAATGTTAAATGAAGAGCTCTCTTTTTTATTGGAAGGTGAAACCAATGTTTTGGCTAATCTTTCCAACGCCAGTGCTCTTCTAAAATCACGCTTTCCTAATACTGTATTTGCAGGCTTTTATTTGTTCGATGGAAAGGAATTGATTTTGGGTCCCTTCCAAGGTGGTGTTTCCTGCATCCGTATTGCACTTGGAAAGGGTGTTTGTGGGGAGGCAGCTCACTTTCAGGAAACTGTTCTGGTTGGTGATGTAACAACTTATCCCAACTATATTTCTTGTGATAGTCGTGCTAAAAGTGAAATTGTTGTGCCGATGGTAAAGAATGGTCAATTGCTCGGGGTTCTGGATCTGGATTCTTCAGAGATGGATGATTATGATGCTATGGATCGAGATTATTTGGAACAATTTGTCGCTATTTTGCTTGAAAAGACAGAATGGGACTTTACAATGTTTGGGGAGAAAGCCTAATGTATCAAGCACTTTATCGAAAATATAGAAGTCAAAACTTCTCCCAATTGGTTGGTCAAGAAGTTGTGGCTAAGACTCTTAAACAAGCGGTGGAGCAAGAGAAAATAAGTCATGCTTATCTTTTTTCAGGTCCTCGTGGAACGGGAAAAACCAGTGTAGCTAAGATTTTTGCCAAAGCTATGAACTGTCCAAATCAAGTGGGTGGTGAACCTTGTAATAACTGTTATATTTGTCAAGCAGTGACAGATGGTAGTTTAGAAGATGTCATTGAAATGGATGCAGCCTCTAATAATGGAGTTGATGAAATCCGTGAAATTCGTGATAAATCTACCTACGCCCCTAGTCTTGCCCGTTATAAGGTTTATATCATAGATGAGGTTCACATGCTGTCTACAGGGGCTTTTAATGCCCTCCTAAAGACGCTGGAAGAGCCAACACAGAATGTGGTCTTTATTTTGGCCACTACTGAATTGCACAAGATTCCTGCCACTATTTTATCCCGTGTGCAACGTTTTGAATTTAAATCAATTAAAACACAGGATATTAAGGAACATATCCACTATATCTTAGAAAAAGAAAATATCAGTTCTGAACCAGAGGCTGTGGAAATCATTGCTAGACGGGCTGAAGGTGGAATGCGAGACGCCTTGTCTATTTTGGATCAAGCCCTAAGTTTGACACAGGGAAATGAATTGACGACTGCCATCTCTGAAGAAATTACTGGCACCATTAGTCTATCAGCCTTGGATGATTATGTGTCTGCCTTGTCTCAACAGGATGTTCCAAAGTCCCTAGCGTGTTTAAATCTTCTCTTTGACAATGGTAAGAGCATGACTCGTTTTGTGACCGACCTTTTGCACTATTTAAGAGATTTATTAATTGTTCAAACAGGTGGAAAAAATACTCATCATAGTCCAGTCTTTGTTGAGAATTTAGCTCTTCCTCAAGAAAATTTGTTTGAAATGATTCGCTTAGCGACAGTCAGTTTAGCAGATATTAAGTCTAGTTTGCAGCCTAAGATTTATGCTGAGATGATGACTATTCGCTTGGCGGAGGTTAAGCCTGAAGCAACTCTTTCTGGGGCGGTTGAACATGAAATTTCTGCATTGAGACAGGAAGTTGCCCGTCTCAAACATGAACTCGCCAATGTGGGAACCGTAGCTAAGCCAACAAATCCAGCTCCTAGTCGTCCAACAGCAGGCAAGACAGTCTATCGTGTGGATCGTAATAAAGTTCAATCTATCTTACAAGAGGCTGTCGAAAATCCTGATTTAGCACGTCAAAATCTGATACGCTTGCAGAATGCCTGGGGAGAGGTGATTGAAAGTCTAGGAGGTCCTGATAAGGCTTTGCTAGTTGGTTCTCAACCGGTTGCGGCCAATGAACACCATGCTATTCTTGCTTTTGAGTCTAACTTCAATGCTGGTCAAACCATGAAACGAGACAATCTCAACACCATGTTTGGCAATATCCTCAGTCAGGCAGCAGGTTTTTCACCTGAGATTTTAGCTATTTCCATGGAGGAATGGAAAGAAGTTCGCGCAGCCTTTTCAGCCAAAGCCAAATCTTCTCAAACTGAAAAAGAAGCAGAAGAAAGTCTGATTCCAGAAGGATTTGAATTTTTGGCTGATAAAGTGAAGGTAGAAGAAGACTAAAGAAAGATTTCATGATACAATAAGTTTATGAATAGACAACAATTTATTATCATCGCGCTGTTTACAGCTGCTGAGACCTATTTTTTCAATGAAGCTTGGATGACTGGGCGTTATATTATGGCAGCCTTTTGGGCCATTTTGCTCTTTAGAAATTTCCGAGTTAGTTACTTGATGGGCAAGATTGTAGATGTCATTGACCAGCATTTAAAAGGAAAAGACTAGTCCTCAGCTTCTAGACAAAATCAAAGCCTTTTAGGCTTTTTTTTGTTATACTATAAAAGTATATTTATTGACCTTTTACCGTATTTTCTAGGGAAATCAAGTATGTTTCCAGTAAGAACTGTAAAGGTCTTAAAAAAGAAAGGAATTATCATGTCAGTATTAGAGATCAAAGATCTTCACGTCGAGATTGAAGGAAAAGAAATTTTAAAAGGGGTTAACCTGACCCTGAAAACAGGAGAAATCGCCGCTATCATGGGACCAAATGGTACTGGTAAATCGACTCTTTCTGCCGCTATCATGGGAAATCCAAACTATGAAGTAACCAAAGGTGAAGTCTTGTTTGACGGTGTAAATATCCTTGAGTTGGAAGTGGACGAGCGTGCGCGTATGGGACTTTTCCTTGCAATGCAATACCCATCTGAAATTCCTGGAATTACCAATGCTGAGTTTCTTCGTGCAGCTATGAATGCTGGTAAAGAAGACGATGAGAAGATTTCAGTTCGCGAGTTCATCACTAAGCTAGATGAAAAAATGGAATTGCTCAACATGAAAGAAGAAATGGCAGAGCGTTACCTAAACGAAGGTTTCTCTGGTGGTGAGAAAAAACGTAATGAAATTCTTCAGCTCTTGATGTTGGAACCAACTTTTGCCCTTCTTGATGAGATTGACTCTGGTCTTGATATTGACGCTCTTAAAGTTGTTTCTAAGGGTGTTAATGCCATGCGTGGTGAAGGCTTTGGTGCTATGATTATCACTCACTACCAACGTCTTTTGAACTACATCACACCTGATGTGGTACACGTCATGATGGAAGGTCGTGTTGTCCTTTCAGGTGGTCCAGAATTGGCTGCGCGTTTAGAACGTGAAGGATACGCAAAACTAGCTGAAGAACTTGGCTACGACTACAAGGAAGAATTGTAATTCCCTCGTATCTTTTAGGAGAAGTAAATGACTAAAGAAAATATTAAACTTTTTTCAGAAATGCATGCTGAACCAAGCTGGTTGGCTGATCTCCGTCAAAAAGCTTTTGACAAGATTGAGACTTTGGAATTACCAGTTATTGAGCGTGTCAAATTCCACCGTTGGAATCTAGGTGATGGAACGATCACAGAAAGTGAACCTTCAGTAAATGTTCCAGATTTTACAGCTCTAGATAACCACTTGAAGTTGGTGCAAGTAGGAACTCAAACTGTTTTTGAGCAAACTCCAGTTGAGTTGGCTGAACAGGGTGTTGTCTTCACAGATTTCCATTCAGCTTTAGAAGAAATTCCAGAGCTGATCGAAGAATTCTTCATGTCATCTGTTAAGTACGACGATGATAAATTAGCAGCCTATCACACAGCTTATTTCAATAGTGGTGCTGTTCTCTACATTCCAGATAATGTTGAGATTACAGAACCAATTGAAGGTATTTTCTACCAAGACAGCGATAGCGATGTACCATTTAACAAGCATATCCTTATTATTGCTGGTAAAAATAGTAAAATAAGCTATCTAGAACGTTTAGAGTCACGCGGTGAAGGAAGTGCCAAAGCAACTGCCAATATCACAGTGGAAGTGATTGCACGTTCTGGTGCGCAAGTGAAGTTTGCGGCTATCGACCGTTTAGGTGAAAACGTCACTGCTTACATTAGCCGTCGTGGTAAATTAGGCAACGATGCAAGCATTGACTGGGCAATCGGTGTCATGAACGAAGGAAACGTCGTTGCGGACTTTGATAGCGACTTGATTGGTAACGGTAGCCATGCGGACCTTAAAGTTGTAGCTCTTTCAAGTGGCCGTCAGGTACAAGGGATTGATACCCGAGTAACTAACTATGGTTGCAACTCCATCGGAAATATCCTACAACATGGGGTTATTCTTGAAAAAGCGACCTTGACCTTCAATGGTATCGGTCACATTATCAAGGGTGCTAAGGGAGCAGATGCGCAACAAGAGAGCCGTGTTCTCATGCTTTCAGACCAAGCGCGTTCAGATGCCAATCCAATTCTTTTGATTGATGAAAATGACGTAACTGCAGGACACGCGGCTTCTATCGGTCAGGTAGATCCAGAAGATATGTACTACCTCATGAGTCGTGGCTTGGATAAGGCAACTGCAGAACGCTTGGTTGTCCGTGGTTTCCTTGGATCTGTTATCGTGGAGATTCCAGTCAAGGAAGTTCGTGATGAAATGATTGCAACCATCGAAGAAAAATTGTCAAAACGCTAAGGGGTAGCCTATGTTAGATGTAGAAGTGATTCGTAAGGATTTTCCAATTTTAGACCAGATTGTCAACGATGAACCATTGGTCTATTTGGACAATGCTGCGACGACACAAAAACCACTAGCAGTTCTGGAAATGATCAACCGCTACTATGAGCAGGACAATGCCAATGTTCACCGTGGGGTTCATACCTTGGCTGAACGAGCAACAGCATCTTATGAAGCAGCTCGTGAAACCATTAGTAAGTTTATCAATGCAGGCTCTACAAAAGAAGTTCTCTTTACTAGAGGAACGACAACCAGCCTTAACTGGGTGGCACGCTTTGCCGAGGAAATTCTGACAGCAGGGGATCAGGTCTTGATTTCTATCATGGAACACCATTCCAACATCATTCCTTGGCAGGAAGCCTGCCGTAAGACTGGAGCGGAGCTTGTTTATGTCTATCTCAAGGACGGAGCTCTGGATATGGATGATTTGCGAGTTAAATTGACTGATAGAGTCAAGTTTGTATCCCTAGCTCACGCCTCAAATGTTCTTGGTGTCGTCAATCCAATTAAGGAAATTACTCAAATGGCCCACCAAGTTGGAGCCATCATGGTGGTGGATGGTGCTCAATCTACACCTCATATGAAGATTGACGTTCAGGATTTGGATGTGGACTTCTTTGCCTTTTCGGGTCACAAGATGGCGGGTCCAACTGGTATCGGTGTTCTTTACGGTAAAGAAAAGTATCTGGAACAAATGTCACCAGTTGAATTTGGCGGTGAGATGATTGATTTCGTTTATGAGCAATCTGCTAGTTGGAAGGAATTACCTTGGAAATTCGAGGCAGGAACTCCCAATATGGCAGGCGCTATTGGACTTGCAGCAGCAGTGGATTACCTAGAAAACATTGGTATGGATGCCATTGAAGCCCATGAACAGGAACTGATTGAATACGTCTATCCAAAACTGCAGGCGATTGAAGGATTAACCATTTATGGTTCGCAGGACTTGGCTCAACGTTCAGGTGTCATTGCCTTTAACCTAGGCGACCTTCATCCTCACGACCTTGCGACTGCTTTGGATTATGAAGGAGTGGCTGTTCGTGCAGGTCACCATTGCGCTCAACCCTTGCTCCAGTATTTGGATGTTCCAGCGACAGCTCGTGCAAGTTTTTATATCTACAATACCAAGGCAGATTGCGACAAGCTAGTCGATGCCTTACAAAAGACAAAGGAGTTTTTCAATGGCACTTTCTAAACTAGATAGCCTTTATATGGCAGTGGTAGCGGACCATTCGAAAAATCCACATCACCAAGGGAAGTTAGAAGACGCTGAGCAAATCAGCCTCAACAATCCGACCTGTGGAGATGTTATCAATCTCTCTGTCAAGTTTGATGCAGAGAATCGATTAGAAGATATCGCTTTTCTAAACTCAGGTTGTACCATCTCAACTGCCTCTGCTAGCATGATGACAGATGCAGTTTTAGGAAAAACCAAACAAGAAATTTTAGAGCTTGCGACTATTTTTTCTGAAATGGTTCAAGGCCAAAAAGATGACAGACAAGATAGTCTTGGAGACGCAGCCTTCTTATCAGGTGTTGCCAAATTTCCTCAACGTATCAAGTGTGCAACCCTAGCTTGGAACGCCCTCAAGAAAACAATTGAAAATCAAGAAAACAAGTAAGACAAGTTTCTTTTGTCTTATGAATCAGTAGAAATGAAGAATGAAAGAAAGGATATTATGGCTGAAGAAAGAGTAGAACCAAAACTAATTGACCTTGGTGAATATAAATTTGGTTTCCATGATGATGTAGAGCCTGTCCTATCGACAGGAAAAGGATTGAATGAAGATGTCATTCGTGAACTATCAGCTGCAAAGGGAGAACCTGAGTGGATGTTAGAGTTCCGTTTGAAGTCTTATGAAACCTTCAAAAAAATGCCTATGCAAACTTGGGGAGCAGACTTGTCAGAGATTGACTTTGATGATTTGATCTACTACCAAAAACCATCTGATAAACCAGCCCGTTCTTGGGATGATGTTCCTGAAAAAATTAAAGAAACCTTTGAACGTATCGGGATTCCTGAAGCAGAACGTGCATATCTAGCTGGTGCCTCTGCTCAGTACGAGTCAGAAGTAGTTTACCACAACATGAAGGAAGAATTTGAGAAGTTAGGTATCATCTTTACAGATACGGATTCTGCTCTTAAAGAATACCCAGACTTGTTTAAGCAATACTTTGCAAAGTTGGTACCGCCGACTGATAACAAGTTGGCTGCCCTTAACTCAGCAGTATGGTCAGGTGGAACCTTTATCTACGTACCAAAAGGGGTCAAAGTGGATATTCCACTTCAAACTTACTTCCGTATCAACAACGAAAATACTGGTCAGTTTGAACGTACCTTGATTATCGTTGATGAGGGAGCAAGCGTTCATTACGTAGAAGGATGTACAGCGCCTACTTATTCAAGTAACAGCTTGCACGCTGCCATCGTAGAAATCTTTGCCTTGGATGGAGCTTATATGCGTTATACAACCATCCAAAACTGGTCTGATAACGTCTATAACTTGGTAACCAAACGTGCTAAAGCCTTGAAAGATGCAACTGTTGAGTGGATTGATGGAAACTTGGGTGCCAAAACGACTATGAAATATCCATCTGTTTACCTTGATGGAGAAGGGGCGCGTGGTACCATGCTTTCTATCGCTTTTGCCAATGCAGGGCAACATCAGGATACTGGAGCTAAGATGATCCACAACGCTCCACATACAAGCTCGTCTATCGTGTCTAAATCAATCGCTAAAGGCGGAGGAAAGGTGGACTATCGTGGACAGGTAACCTTTAATAAGAACTCTAAGAAATCTGTTTCTCACATTGAGTGTGACACCATTATCATGGATGACTTGTCAGCATCAGATACTATTCCCTTTAATGAAATTCATAACTCGCAAGTTGCTTTGGAACACGAAGCTAAGGTATCTAAGATTTCAGAAGAGCAACTCTATTACCTCATGAGCCGTGGATTGTCAGAATCTGAGGCAACTGAGATGATTGTTATGGGATTTGTAGAACCCTTCACAAAAGAACTTCCAATGGAATATGCAGTTGAGCTGAATCGTTTGATTAGCTATGAAATGGAAGGGTCAGTTGGGTAAAATTTGTTTTTAGATTTACCCCCAATCAAAGATCTTGAAGATGAACTTGTAACAAAAAGGGACTGAGAAAAAAGGTTTTAAGAACAGAAAATGCATGATATCAGGAGCCAAAAAAACTTGATATTATGCGTTTTATTGTATTCTCTCATGAAATAGAGTTTTTTCCTAAGCGCTTTTGATTTTTGATATAGTTTTGTGAGGACGAAGTAAGACAATATATAAAATAGTCAGTTCAAGCCAGGGTATAGTTGTTTAGTTTAAAATAAGCATCTTATAATAAAGCTATAGCATATAGTAGAGATTTTAAACAAGGAGCATTAGATTACATCAAAGAAGGACACAGCCATGTCGAGGCAGCTAAAATTTTTGATGTTGGCGACAGAACTCTCTTCACGTGGGAAAAGAAAGACGTGAACAAGGATACTTAGAGCGAAAAAAGCGAGTAGTCAAAAAGCGAAAGACTCCTTTAGAGGAATTAAAAGCCTTTGTAGAGGCTCATCCAGACGCTTTTTTACGGGAAATTGCGGCACATTTTGATTGTGTTGTTCCTTCAGTATGGGCAGCTTTAAAGCAGATTAAGGACACTAGAAAGTCGCTGAGTTTCTTGATATTTTGGATAACCTAAAAGATTTACCAGTCGTATATATTGACAGATCGCTACCTCTATCGTTCTTATGCACAGGCTTCTAGAGGGGAGAAAGTCTATGAAAAGATTAGCGGACGGCATTTTGAGCGGACTTCAATTGTTGCAGGACAAGTAGACAGAGAGTTTATAGATCCCATGATTTACAAGGAAAGTATGACGGGCGATTTCTTTGTAGAGTGTTTTAAAACGCGGCTCTTGCCTACTTTGAAGACACCTCATGTCATTGTCATGGACAATGCTAGTTTTCATCCCAAGAACATTTTGGATGAAAACTGCATTCAAGATAAACACTTTTTTTACCTATACCGCCTTATTCACCAGATTTGAATCCTATTGAGCAAGTTTGAGATATTTTGAAGAAGAAAGTGACTGATTTATTAAGGGAAGTTCCAAATGTTTTTGAATGTTTGGAGTGCTTTTTTAAAACTAAATGACTATAATTATAAAATGCTTATTGATTTTGATTTAAAATGAGTCAAAAAGCCGTTGCACAACGGTTTTTTGTTATAATTAAATGAAGAATGTAGAATAAAAGGAGAATAACATGACTTTCGAAGAAATACTGACTGGGTTAAAGGCTAAGAAAAAATATGTACGAACTGGTTGGGGAGGTGCTGAAAACTATGTCCAACTCTTTGATACAATCGAGCAAAATGGTGTGGCTTTAGAGGTAACTCCTTATTTTTTGATTAACGTTTCTGGAGAAGGAGAAGGTTTTTCCATGTGGAGTCCGACACCTTGTGATGTTTTGGCGACGGATTGGGTAGAAGTGCATGACTAAGCGTGTACTCATTACAGGAGTGAGTTCAGGTATCGGATTGGCTCAGGCTCGACTTTTTTTAGAGAAGGGCTATCAAGTTTATGGAGTGGACCAAGGTGAAAATCCACTCTTACAGGGTGATTTCCATTTTTTACAGAGAGATTTGACCTTAGACCTGGAGCCAATTTTTGATTGGTGTCCTCAGATTGATGTTTTGTGCAATACTGCGGGGGTTTTGGATGATTACAAACCACTTTTGGAACAGACAGCGCAGGAAATTCAAGAAATTTTTGAAATTAACTATCTGACTCCTGTTGAGTTGACTCGCTATTATTTGACTCAAATGTTGGAGAATAAAAAAGGGATTATTATCAACATGTGCTCTATCGCTTCGAGTCTAGCTGGTGGTGGTGGACATGCTTATACTTCTTCGAAGCACGCCTTGGCTGGCTTCACCAAGCAGCTAGCTCTAGACTATGCAGAAGCTGGGATTCAGGTCTTTGGGATTGCTCCAGGAGCAGTCAAGACAGCTATGACTGCTGCCGACTTTGAACCAGGTGGCTTGGCTGACTGGGTGGCGAGTGAAACGCCAATCAAACGCTGGATTGAACCAGAGGAAGTGGCAGAAGTCAGTCTCTTTTTGGCCAGTGGAAAGGCCTCTGCCATGCAGGGACAAATTCTGACTGTGGATGGTGGCTGGTCTTTGAAGTAGGAGAAATTGGATGGAAATCAAAAATCACTTTGGAGTCTACGCTGTTTGCTTTGAAAATGGGAAGTTACTCTGCATTGAAAAAACGAGAGGCCCTTATCGACATCGGTATGATCTACCTGGAGGCAGTCAGCAACTTGGTGAAGGACTGACGGAAACGCTGACTAGAGAAGTTATGGAAGAGACGGGATTAACTGTTAGAAGCTACTCTAATCCTCGAATCTACGATGTTTTCGTCAGGGAAGAGTTAAAAAATTTTATGGTTCACCATGTCATGACCTTGTATGATGTTGAAATGAATGAGAGTGCACCTCAAGTTACGATTTCGGAAGCTGTGTCTGATGGTGCGAATGATTCACTTGGATATATTTGGATGGATATTCAAGAGATCACAGAAGAAAATGCATCGCCATTAGTCTTGAAGGTTAAGACTGAATTATTAGGATTTCCAGAATTGGACAAGACCTCTTACATGAATTGGAAGGTACAGTATGCAGAACCAACTTGCTCTTAGTGGCGAAAAACTTGATGAGAAAGTTTACCCACAACTATTTCATCATGTTGGCATGATTCGTGGGGAATACTTGTTGAGAGAGCTCAATCAAAATATACTATTACCAAGTTGTCAGCAATTTGTAAAAGATTATCTAGATACTATTTGCTCCTTATACTCAGATGAAGAGGTATGGTATCGTTTTTCTGAATTAACGAATACAGAAGCTAATTGTCTAAAGGGGACTAAAGAGTATTTTGATGAAAATCATCCCTTATTTGGATATAGAGGAACTAGGCGTTTACTGGCGTGTCCGGATGAATTTCAGGCTGAGGCAAATGTCGTTACAGAAGTTTATCAAACCAATCCCAATCTGTCTGTTATCTTTCCTTTTGTCAATGATGCTGAGCAGTTAAAGCAAGCTATTAGAGTATTGCGTCAGCAGGGTTTTACTGGGAAAGTTGGCACGATGATTGAATTACCGTCAGAGTATTTTGACTTGGATAGGATACTGGAAACGGGCATTTCAAAGATTGTAGTTGGAATGAATGATTTGACTTCTTTTATTTTTGCGACTGTGAGAAACAGTCAATGGCATGATATGGAAAGTCCAATTATGTTAGATATGCTAAGAGATATGCAGGATAAAGTAAGGATGAAAAAGATTGATTTTGCTGTAGCAGGTTATCTGAATGTTTCTTTCATACAAAAAATGAATCAGATGGATATCAATTGCATTATCCACTATAGTTCTATTCCAGAGATTTTTAATTTAGAGATTGACCATCCAGACCACCTCAAACGTGTAAAAGAAGTAAGTAAAAAATTACAAAGGAGCAACCCATGACACCGCAAGAAATGTGGAATGCCTACAAGCAAATCAACCCCTCGATTGGAGATGAAATCGATGCCTGGGCTTTTGGAGAGGAAGCCGATCTCTTGGCAGATTTGGTTTTAAGAGGCGAAAAGACCGCAACAGCATCAGCCTACGACCTCTATGCACTAGAAGCCGAGTCTCTTCCTCAAGAAGGAACTTTTGATGTCATTTTAGATAGTCAAAATCAGGCTGTCTGTATTGTCGAAATTACAAAGGTTTCTGTCCAGCCCTTCAATCAAGTTTCTGCTCAACATGCCTTTAAGGAAGGGGAAGGTGACAAATCCCTAGCCTATTGGTGTCAGGTTCATGAGGATTGTTTCGCCGAGTGGCTGAGAGAAGCAGGACTGACTTTTACACCTGAAAGCAAGGTTGTTTTAGAAGAATTTCGCAAGGTCTACCCACTGTAGACTGCAGAAGGAAGAAAGTTTTGGAAATCGCTGTCCAATCCTTTTTTCTTAGGCAAAACATGTTATAATAAGTTTGTTTGAAGAAGAGCTCTAGCTCTTAAACTTAGAATAGGAGAAAACTATGCAAGCAGTTGAACATTTTATTAAGCAATTTGTTCCTGAACACTATGATTTATTTTTAGACTTGAGTCGTGAGACCAAGACTTTTTCAGGGAAAGTGACCATCACTGGTCAAGCACAGAGTGACCGTATTTCCCTTCATCAAAAAGATTTGGAAATTGCTTCTGTAGAAGTTGCAGGTCAAGCTCGTCCATTCACAGTTGACCATGACAATGAAGCCCTTCATATCGAACTTGCAGAAGCAGGTCAAGTGGAAGTGGTTATCGCTTTTTCAGGAAAAATCACAGACAACATGACAGGGATTTACCCATCTTATTACACAGTTGATGGAGTCAAGAAGGAAGTCTTGTCAACTCAGTTCGAGAGCCATTTTGCGCGCGAAGCCTTCCCATGTGTGGATGAGCCTGAAGCCAAAGCAACCTTTGACCTTTCTTTGCGTTTTGACCAAGCAGAAGGTGAATTGGCCTTGTCTAATATGCCAGAAATCGATGTTGAAAACCGTAAGGAAACAGGTATCTGGAAGTTTGAGACAACACCTCGCATGTCTTCTTACTTGTTGGCCTTTGTTGCGGGTGATTTGCAAGGTGTGACGGCTAAGACTAAAAACGGTACTCTTGTAGGTGTTTACTCAACGAAAGCCCACCCACTATCTAACCTTGATTTCTCACTGGACATCGCTGTTCGCTCTATCGAGTTTTACGAAGATTACTATGGAGTTAAGTACCCAATCCCTCAATCTCTCCACATCGCCCTTCCTGACTTCTCAGCTGGAGCTATGGAAAACTGGGGTCTTGTCACCTACCGTGAAGTTTACTTGGTTGTGGATGAGAACTCTACCTTTGCCAGCCGTCAACAAGTTGCCCTTGTTGTGGCCCATGAATTGGCTCACCAGTGGTTTGGTAACCTTGTTACTATGAAATGGTGGGATGACCTTTGGCTCAATGAAAGCTTTGCTAACATGATGGAGTACGTCTGTGTGGATGCTATTGAACCAAGCTGGAATATCTTTGAAGACTTCCAAACAGGTGGAGTACCTCACGCTCTTGAACGCGATGCGACTGATGGTGTTCAGTCTGTCCACGTCGAAGTTAAACATCCAGATGAAATCAATACGCTCTTTGACGGAGCTATCGTCTATGCCAAAGGAAGTCGCCTCATGCACATGCTTCGTCGTTGGCTAGGAGATGCTGATTTTGCCAAAGGTTTACATGCCTACTTTGAAAAACACCAATACAGCAATACAATTGGTCGTGACCTTTGGGATGCTCTTGGTCAAGCGTCTGGACGTGATGTCGCAGCCTTCATGGATTCTTGGTTGGAACAACCTGGTTATCCAGTTCTCACTGTCAAAGTTGAAAATGATGTCTTGAAGATTTCACAAAAACAATTCTTCATCGGTGAGCACGAAGATAAGAACCGTCTCTGGGTTGTGCCACTCAATAGTAACTGGAAAGGCTTGCCTGATACACTTGAAACTGAAAGTATCGAAATCCCTGGCTACGCAGCTCTTCTTTCAGAAAACAAAACAGCACTTCGTCTCAACACAGAAAATACAGCCCACTACATTACAGACTATCAAGGAGACTTGTTAGATGCTGTTCTTGCTGACCTAGTTGATCTTGATAACACAAGCAAATTGCAAATCGTCCAAGAACGTCGTTTGCTTGCTGAGGCAGGGCACATTTCTTATGCTGACTTGCTCCCAGTTCTTGATAAACTTGCTAAGGAAGAATCTTACCTTGTCGTTTCAGCTGTTTCTGAAGTAATTTCTGCTCTTGAGCGCTTTATCGATGAAGGAACAGAAGCTGAAAGAGCCTTCAAAGCCTTGGTTGCTAAATTGGCTCGTCACAACTATGACCGTCTTGGTTTTGCAGCTAAAGACGGAGAATCAGATGAGGATGAATTGGTTCGTCAGTTGGCTGTTTCTATGATGATTCTCTCAAATGATGCAGAAGCTAGTCAAGTCGCTAGCCAAATCTTCGCGGCTCACAAGGAGAATCTTGCAGGACTTCCAGCAGCTATTCGTTCACAAGTCCTTATCAATGAGATGAAACATCATGAGACTAAAGACTTGTTAGCACTTTATCTTGATACTTATACTCACGCAACAGATGCTGTCTTTAAACGTCAGTTGGCAGCTGCTCTTGCTTACAGTACAGATGCGGATAATATCCAAACCTTGATTGCTTCTTGGAAGGACAAATTTGTGGTTAAACCACAAGACTTGTCTGCATGGTATTACCAATTCCTAGCTCATCAAGCAACTCAGGAAACAGCTTGGTCTTGGGCTCGTGAAAACTGGGCTTGGATTAAGGCAGCTCTTGGAGGAGATATGAGCTTTGATAGCTTTGTTATCCTTCCTGCACACGTATTTAAGACTCTGCAACGTTTGGCAGAGTACAAGGAATTCTTTGAGCCACAACTTTCTGACCTTGCTCTTAGCCGTAACATCGGTATGGGGATCAAGGAAATTGCAGCGCGTGTTGACTTGATTAACCGTGAAAAAGCTGCAGTGGAAGCAGTCGTTCTTCAATACGGATACGCATAAATAAGCCTAAAATAAAAAGAAAACTCAGCTATCTCATGTAAAACTCTTCGAAAATCAAATTCAAACCACGTCAGCGTCGCCTTACCGTACTCAAGTACAGCCTGCGGCTAGCTTCCTAGTTTGCTCTTTGATTTTCATTGAGTATAAAATGCAGAGAGTTGAGTTTTTTTTAAGGCAAATTTGGTATAATGGTTTTAATAAGGAGGAGTTTCTCATGATAAAAATCTTATTGGTTGAGGATGACCTAGGCCTGTCAAATTCAGTATTTGACTTTTTAGATGATTTTGCGGATGTCATGCAGGTATTTGATGGGGAAGAAGGTCTCTACGAAGCTGAAAGTGGCGTCTATGATTTGATTTTGCTCGATTTGATGTTGCCTGAAAAAAATGGCTTCCAAGTCTTGAAAGAATTGCGTGAAAAGGGGATTACGACTCCAGTTCTGATCATGACTGCCAAGGAAAGTTTGGATGACAAGGGACATGGATTTGAACTGGGAGCGGATGACTATCTGACCAAACCTTTCTACTTAGAAGAACTCAAAATGCGGATTCAGGCCCTTCTCAAACGTTCAGGTAAGTTTAATGAAAATACCTTGACTTATGGAAATATTGTAGTTAATTTGTCAACCAATACCGTTAAGGTTGAAGATACTCCTGTCGAATTGCTAGGTAAAGAGTTTGATTTACTGGTTTATTTCCTTCAAAATCAAAATGTTATTTTGCCTAAGACTCAGATTTTTGATCGTCTATGGGGATTTGATAGTGATACAACGATTTCGGTTGTCGAAGTTTATGTTTCAAAAGTCCGTAAGAAATTAAAAGGAACCACTTTTGCAGAGAATTTGCAAACCTTGCGCAGTGTTGGGTATATTTTAAAAGATGTTCAGTAAACTAAAAAAAACATGGTATGCGGATGACTTTAGTTATTTTATCCGCAACTTTGGTGTCTTCACTCTGATTTTCTCCACCATGACTCTGATTATTTTGCAGGTCATGCATTCGAGTCTTTATACTTCGGTGGATGATAAGCTTCATGGACTGAGTGAAAATCCTCAGGCAGTTATTCAGCTTGCGGTAAATAGGGCAACTGAAGAGATTAAAGACTTAGAGAATGCCGCTACAGATACTAGCAAGACTGAGGTAAAACCCAATGTCAGTTCCAATACGGAGGTTATTCTTTTTGATAAAAATTTTACCCAACTCCTTTCTGGAAATCGATTTTTGGGATTGGATAAGATTAAGTTAGAAAAGAAAGAATTAGGCCATATCTACCAGATTCAGGTTTTTAATAGCTATGGACAGGAAGAAATCTATCGCATGATTTTGATGGAAACGAATATCAGTTCGGTTTCAACCAATATCAAGTATGCAGCTATCTTGATTAATACCAGTCAGTTGGAGCAGGCCAGTCAAAAGCACGAGAAATTGATTGTGATTGTGATGGCAAGTTTCTGGATTTTATCTTTACTTGCAAGTCTCTATCTAGCTAGGGTCAGTGTTAGGCCCCTGCTTGAGATCATGCAGAAGCAACAGTCCTTTGTGGAAAATGCTAGTCATGAGTTACGAACTCCACTCGCAGTTTTGCAAAATCGCTTAGAGACCCTTTTTCGTAAGCCAGAAGCAACCATTATGGATGTGAGCGAAAGCATTGCCTCTAGTTTGGAAGAAGTCCGAAATATGCGGTTTTTGACGACGAACTTGTTGAATTTAGCTCGTAGAGATGATGGGATTAAGCCGGAACTTGCAGAAGTTCCAACCAGTTTTTTCAATACGACTTTCACAAACTATGAAATGATTGCTTCGGAAAATGATCGTGTCTTCCGTTTTGAAAATCGGATTCATCGAACGATTGTCACAGATCAGCTTCTTTTGAAACAACTGATGACCATCTTATTTGATAATGCTGTCAAGTATACTGAAGAGGATGGTGAAATTGATTTTCTTATCTCGGCGACTGATCGCAATCTGTATTTACTTGTTTCTGATAATGGAGTCGGTATTTCCACAGAAGATAAGAAGAAAATTTTTGATCGCTTTTATCGAGTGGACAAGGCTAGAACCCGCCAAAAAGGTGGTTTTGGTTTAGGGTTATCCCTAGCCAAGCAAATTGTAGATGCCTTAAAAGGAACCATTACTGTCAAAGATAATAAACCGAAAGGAACAATCTTTGAAGTGAAGATTGCTATCCACACACCATCTAAAAAGAAAAAATAAAAATATCGCTCCAGCTGGGGCGATATTTTGGATTACGTGACTTTCAGTCCGTTTCGCTAAGTCAGGTGTGAGACAGGCAAACCACCCGTTTTAGGGGTGGTCATGATTAAAATAACATAAAAATCTTGACAGATAAACTTAAAAAATGTAAACTATTTACTGGTTAATTAAATGGTTAAATAACCGGTTTAGAAAAACTGTTTAACCGAGAAAAGAAGTTAAGAAATAGCTTCATCATTTATTGAAATGAGGGATTTATGAAATTCAGTAAAAAATATATAGCAGCTGGATCAGCTGTTATCGTATCCTTAAGTCTTTGCGCATATGCACTGAACCAGCATCGCTCGCAGGAAAATAAGGACAATAATCGTGTTTCTTATGTGGATGGTAGCCAGTCAAGTCAGAAAAGTGAAAACTTGACACCAGATCAGGTTAGCCAGAAAGAAGGAATTCAGGCTGAGCAAATTGTCATCAAAATTACAGATCAGGGCTATGTAACGTCACACGGTGATCACTATCATTACTATAATGGGAAAGTACCTTATGATGCGATTTTCAGTGAAGAACTTCTGATGAAAGATGCTAATTATCAACTTAAAGATGCTGATATTATCAATGAGGTTAAGGGTGGTTATATCATCAAGGTCGATGGAAAATATTATGTCTACCTGAAAGATGCAGCTCATGCTGATAATGTTCGAACCAAGGATGAAATCAATCGTCAAAAACAAGAACATGTCAAAGATAATGAGAAGGTCAGCTCTGATGTTGCTGTAGCAAGGTCTCAGGGACGCTATACGACAGATGATGGTTATGTCTTTAATCCAGCTGATATTATCGAAGATACTGGTGATGCTTATATCGTTCCTCACGGAGGACACTATCACTACATTCCAAAAAGTGATTTGTCTGCTAGTGAATTAGCAGCCGCTAAAGCTCATCTGGCTGGTAAAAATACGCAACCGAGCCAGTTAAGCTATTCTTCAACAGCTAGTGATAATACTAATCAAGCTATAGAGAAAGAATCAACTAGCAAGCCAGAAAGCAAAGTTGAAAATCTCCAAAGTCTATTGAAAGAACTCTATGATTCGCCTAGTGACCAACGTTACAGTGAATCAGATGGATTAGTCTTTGACCCTGCTAAGATTATCAGTCGTACACCAAATGGAGTTGCGATTCCGCATGGCGACCATTATCATTTTATTCCTTACAGCAAGCTCTCTCCTTTAGAAGAAAAGATTGCTAGAATGGTGCCTATCGGTGGAACTGATTCTACGGTCTCTACAAATGAAAAACATCATGAAGTAGCGTCTAGTCTAGGAAGTCTTCCAAGTAATCCATCTATATTGAATAATGCTTCTTCAACGTTAAATAAGGAAATTCCTTCAACATCTGATGGCTATATCTTTAATCCAAAAGATATTGTCGAAGAAACAGCTACAGCTTATATCGTCAGACATGGTGATCATTTCCATTACATTCCTAAGTCGAATCAAATTGGTCAACCGACTCTTCCAAATAATGGTCTAACAACACCTTCGCCATCTCTTCCAATCAATCCAGGAACTTCACATGAGGAACATGAAGAAGATGGGCACGGTTTTGATGCCAATCGTATTATTGCTGAAGATGAAGCAGGATTTATCATGAGTCATGGTGACCACAATCATTACTTCTTCAAGAAGGATTTGACTGCTGATCAAATCAAGGCAGCGCAAGACCACTTGAAAGAGGCAAATACAGCAACACCAAATCCAGCTCATGATAACGATCACGATGAAGATCATCATGGACACCATCATGATGAAGACCATGATCACGGTTTTGATGCCAATCGTGTCATCAGTGAGGATGAACAAGGCTTTGTCATGAGTCACGGAGACCACAATCATTACTTCTTCAAGAAGGATTTGACATCAGAGCAAATTAAGGCAGCTCAAGATCATCTGAAAACACATCATGATGCAGAGCCTGTAAAACCTCTTGCTAAAACGGTAGAGTCTTTCTCAAGAGATGCTAGTGATGAAGAAAAGATTGCTTATATCTCTAAAACTTATGGCGTTCCACTTGAAGCTATTAGAATTTCAAACGGATTCTTTGTTTTTGGAAATCCAGACCAAGCCTACGATCCAACTCATATCCATCCCTATGCTGTTCGTAAAGAACACGTTCGACTTCCACTCCAAACTGGAAATCCAGAACTTGATTTCCTAAATGAACTCTATACCACTGCTTTGCGAGATGGTGTGTCTCCTTATAGTTTACAGGTAGAAAATGGTAGTTTTGTGATTCCTCATGGCGACCACAATCACTACATCAAGGTTCAAACGAAGGGCTATGAAGTAGCTTTGAAAAACAAGATTCCAGCCCTACAATCCAATTATCAACCTGGAGCTTTTGATGAGAAGGCAGTCTTGGAAAAAGTAGATCAACTTCTAGCTGATAGCAGAAGTATCTACAAAGACAAGCCTATCGAACAAAGACAGATTGAGTTAGCCTTAGGTCAGTTTACTGAAAACATGAAGAAACTGGCAACTAACTCTACAGCAGGTTATCTTGCGACACTTGATCTCTTTGATAAGCAATATATCCATATTGATGAGAGTGTCAAGCCTACTGAAACAAGTGCTTTAGATAAAAAATATCAAGCCTTGATTGATAAAATCAATACACTGGATACAGACTCTTATGGACTTCCAAAGAAAGATCTTCTCGTTCGACTCCAAGAATCTAAATTGGCTAAAGATGAGGCTGGTTTAGCAGCGGTTGAATCACAACTTCAAGCTCTTCAAGACTTTAATGACCGAACAGGCGTTACAACAGTGGAATACATCAAGTATTTCTACGAACATGTAAATGACGGTCGTTTGAGTGATGAACTTCGAAACAAAGTAGCTCAGTTGACTTGGACCCTGTATCAATCTCAATCCTTCCTTAAGGCAGCAGAATTGAACAAATTATTCCCAAGCATCTATCAGGCAAAACAAGAAGTGGAAGAAGCTTTGAAAGCTCAGCCAACTACTGCGAAATCAAGTCAGACAGTTCTAGATACTGAAAAAGTTGATAATCAAAGTGCCAAGACAGCTATTTATGGCTTCTTGAAAGAATTGTATGGAGACTTTATGCCTGAAGAGCATATGAATCATGTCAGCAAGGAACAAGTAGAAAGTCTTTTGAGCAAGGCAACTCAACTCTTAGAGCAAATCCAAGAAGAAGGAATTAGACAATCTTTGGCAGAAGAAGTAGAAAATCTCAAAGCTGCTACAAACAAGGCTGATGCAGATTTGGATGAAGTAAACAGCCAGGTGAAAGATGTCTTGACTCGTATCGCTAGTGCCCTTCAACAAGAGAAAGAAAATGCTGAGCAAGATCCTCAGACACTTGTACTCTATCAAAAACTTTATGATATCCTCATGTCACTTCACGCTTACTTAGAAAACAATAAGGGTTCTGATGAGAACTTTGATAAGGTGGATACTCTACTAGATCAACTTTCTGCTAAGAGTAAAGATAAAGCTGCTTTACTTGAATTGACAAAAGCTATTCTGATCTTGAATCAAGAAATCAAGTCAAAATCAAGCGCGAGTGAAGAAGCAAGTCCAGCAACAAATGCTGAAGCAAATGGTGATAAGATAAGTCCCGAAACTGAAACATTAGCAACTGCAGAATCTAACAGTGAAACTGCCAGTGACGAAAACAAACCGAGCAACGCAACAGATTCTAAATCTGCTGAATCAGTTCCAGAAAAGGAAACAGCAGAATCTACAACAAGTACTGGAAATTAAGAAAAACCAGTAGAATAAAAAAGTTGGTAGATAAAAAGTTTGTGGTCGTAGATCTAGGAGATTTTCCCATTCAAGTCTGTTTCCTATTTCTCATTGTAATTATAAACCATGGCAACATAAGAAAACGAGCATTTCCAACTGAGGAGGTGCTCGTTTTTTGATAGTTAGAAGTAGTTTTTATCCGTCTATTTAGAGTTGATTACAAGAAATTATTGACTTGAATGTGGATATAAGATTTATTCACTGATTATAATGTTTAAATAGTGCTCCAAAGCAAAGAATTATCCTCATGAGTATGAATCTTATAAATTAACTACCTCCAAACCATGTTCTGTCAAGCGGTAGATGCTTGAACAGATCTCTTTTAAGAACCGACGGTCATGCGAAACAGTGATGAGACCGCCTGGATAGGTTGCAAAGAGTTTTCTGATTTGGGGTTGAGAAGTTGGAGAAAAGTTTCGTGTAGGTTCATCCAACAGGAGAAAGTTTGGTTTGCACAAGACTAAATCCAAAAGCAGGAGTTTACCCTGTTGTCCGCCAGATAAGGAGTGAATTTGATGCTGCATTTCTGGATAACTGAAATTGAGACTGGCTAAGTGAGATTGGATTTTTTGTAGTTCCTCTTTTTCCCCAGTTTTGCTGAGATAGGCTATTGGTGATAAATCCAATTGCAGTTTTTTGTGGTAATCTTGTGGCATAAAACCAAGCGAAATTTCTCTTTTGGCGCTAAGCAGCTGTTGAAACTTGGCTAGCAGAGTCGATTTCCCAATACCATTTGGGCCAATGATACCGATTTTTTCTTGGCCACGAACAGTTAGTTGAAGTCCTTGAGCCAAAACTCGCTCACCAATGGACAAATTCTCTTTTTCCAGTTGGATTAAGACTTTAGATGCCGGTAATGGCTGTATATCTGAGAAAAAAAGTCTGATTTCTTCCTCTTCAAGTGGTTTTTGGGTCATGGACTGAGCTGTCTTTTCAAAGCGTTTTTCTTGAGAGAGAACATTTTTCATCTTTTTAGCTAATAAGCGACCGGCAGTACTGTCTTTGGTAGCTCGAAGGGCAGTTTCTACATTTTGCTTGACCAGGCGATGCTTTTTCATGGTTTTGTCATAGGCTCTCTGGTCGTTAGCAGCTTGCTGGCTTTGTCTGACAAAATTAGCCTTTCTCTGCTCACTATAACTATCATAGTCTAAGTGCTCTACTAACGTTTCTGCTTCTTTACGGTGCTTGACCAGTCGCAAGTGAACAATAGTGTCTGCCGTTTGAGAAAGAAAGTCTTCATCATGGGAGATGAAAATAACAGTTTGCCTCATCTTCTGTATCTGTCTTTTTAGCCAATCAACCGTCTCAAGGTCTAGGTCATTTGAAGGTTCATCTAAAAATAGGATTTCAAAGGGTTTAGCTAACTCATGGATGAGCTGAATTTTCAAAGCTTCACCCCCTGATAGACTACCAATCTCTTGGTCGCTTGCGAAACGATTGCTATCAAAATGCAACTCCTCAGCCAAACGATAGAGGACACTGTAATCTAAATCGATAGTATCTAAAAAGAAGTAGTCGTGTAGAGTTTTCTTTTTCAGGTCCTCAGGGACTTTTTGAGGAATGTAGGCTATTGACTGAATGTCAGACAGGATGTCACCCCTGATAGTGAAATCATGCAAAGCTTCCCCCATTAAAGTTTTAAGTAAGGTGGATTTGCCATTTCCTTCTTCGCCAATAATAGCTACCTTTTCCTCATCCTGGATGGTCATGCTTAGATCAGAGACAAGGTCTCGTAAATCTTTTTTTTGTGTGATGGTCAGGTGATTGATTTTTATCATATGATTGCCCTTTCTAGAATGTCAATAGTGCATAACAAAAAGCTCTACTTTATCTAGTAGAGCCAAAGTTTATGTCAAAAAAACTCTATTAATACTCTTCGAAAATCTCTTCAAACCACGTCAGCGTCGCCTTACCGTAGATATATGTAACTGACTTCGTCAGTCTTATCTACAACCTCAAAGCAGTGCTTTGAGCAACCTGTGGCTCGCTTCCTAGTTTGCTCTTTGATTTTCATTGAGTATAAAATGCCAGAAGAAAGAGCATAAAAGAGTACACAAAAAGAGACAAAAACAAGATCTACTAAATAAAGGTTCTTTATTTGATAGACTTAGTTGTTCATGTCTCCCTTACCTCCGAGTATTAGTATCTTTATACTATACCTTTAAGGAAATTTTGTCAACAGAAAACTGGAAATTCCAAGTTCTAAAATCCAAAAACAGGTCCATAAAGAGTCAGTACGTGTTTGACATGCTCGTAATGGAATTTGTCGTAGTTTCGCCAAGCAATGCGTGCTTGGTCGTTCAGTTTTAGGCTACCGAGGCCTATCAGAAGACTGGTACGTTGGTAAAATTTCTCAAGGTCGATTAAGATACTGTTGTTCAACTTTTCCGCTTTTTTGAGCTCTTGCAGAGTAGTATTTAGCAGCTCTTGCAGTCGAATATCATCTGCCGTACCTTGTTTACAGTTTTGGTAGCTTTTATTTAACTCGGATAGGAGTTGGGTTGCATTTGTAATGAGTTCTTTGTCTTCCATAGGGGCATCATCCTTGCTATCATGTATTCTTGCCTATAGTATAGCACCAAAAAATATAGTGATAAATATATTAAAAAAATCGAATTTTAATTACAAAGTTTGGTGGGCTGATTTGTAGCCTTTTCATGGTATAATCAAGAGAGTAAATCTTTATGGAGGAAGTATGAAATTAAATATTCAAGAAATTCGTAAGCAGTCTGAAGGCTTGCATTTTGAACAAACCTTAGACCTAGCCGCAGACCTGCATGCACGTAATCAAGAAATTTTAGATGTAAAAGATATCTTTGCAGTTGGGAAAGTACAGTACGAAGACCGTATGTATTTCTTAGATTATCAACTATCTTATACCATTGTTCTTGCTTCAAGTCGCAGTATGGAGCCAGTTGAGTTAGTTGAATCTTATCCAGTAACGGAAGTTTTCATGGAAGGCGCAACCAACCAGCTAGATCAGGAAGTTTTAGATGATGATTTGGTCTTGCCTATCGAAAATGGAGAACTTGACCTTGCTGAGAGCGTGTCAGACAATATCCTACTAAACATTCCTATCAAGGTCTTGACGGCTGAAGAAGAAGCTGGTCAAGGATTTGTGTCAGGAAATGACTGGCAAATCATGACTGAGGAAGAATACCAAGCTCAACAAGCAGTTAAGAAAGAAGAAAACAGTCCTTTTGCTGGCTTACAAGGACTATTTGATGGAGACGAATAATGGTCTTGTCAAAAAAACGTGCACGAAAGGTGCTGGAAGAAATCATTGCTCTGTTTCCAGCTGCCAAGCCAAGTCTTGATTTTACCAATCATTTTGAACTCTTGGTTGCGGTCATGTTGTCAGCCCAGACGACAGATGCAGCGGTAAATAAGGCCACACCAGGTCTCTTTGCTGCCTTTCCAACGCCACAAGCCATGTCTGTAGCGACAGAGAGTGAGATTGCTTCACACATTTCTCGCCTGGGACTGTATCGGAATAAGGCTAAATTCCTTAAAAAATGTGCCCAACAGTTACTAGACGATTTTGATGGTCAAGTCCCTCAAACACGAGAGGAATTGGAGAGTTTGGCAGGTGTTGGTCGCAAGACAGCCAATGTTGTCATGAGTGTGGGCTTTGGAATTCCAGCCTTTGCAGTAGACACTCATGTAGAGCGTATTTGCAAACACCATGATATTGTCAAAAAATCAGCGACACCACTTGAGGTGGAAAAACGCGTCATGGATATCTTGCCACCGGAGCAGTGGTTAGCTGCCCATCAGGCCATGATTTATTTTGGAAGAGCTATTTGTCATCCTAAAAATCCAGAGTGTGACCAGTATCCACAGTTATATGACTTTAGCAATTTATAAGCAATTTATAAGATGGGGTTTCAAAAGTTTTTGCTTGATTTTAAGCATGCTTTGTGCTATAGTATTTGATAACTAAATATTCCTTTAAACCTGTCCCGTGAGGCAGGCAAGGAGCGCGATAAAGTAGAAGGGCGAAGTCTATACTGTTTGCAGTAGGGCTAGCTTAGCTATACATTTCAAGTCTCCTTGTTTAAGGAGACTTTTCTTTTTGGAGGTTTGTCATGAAGGCAAAAGAAGTTGTAGACGAATTGACCGTCAAACGAGCGATTACGCGTATTACTTATGAGATTATCGAACGCAACAAAGATTTGAATAAAATTGTCTTGGCTGGTATTAAAACTCGTGGTGTCTTTATCGCCCACCGTATCCAAGAACGTTTGGAGCAGCTAGAAAATCTTTCAGTTCCTGTTGTGGAATTGGATACCAAACCTTTCCGTGATGATGTTAAAAGTGGAGAAGATACTTCTTTGGTTTCTGTTGATGTGACAGACCGTGAAGTTATTTTGGTGGACGATGTGCTCTATACAGGCCGCACTATCCGTGCTGCTATTGATAATATTGTAGGTCATGGTCGTCCTGCGCGCGTGAGTTTAGCAGTTCTAGTCGATCGTGGACATAGAGAATTGCCAATCCGCCCAGATTACGTTGGAAAAAATATCCCAACCAGTCGTTCTGAAGAAATCATCGTAGAGATGACAGAACTTGATGGCCAAGACAGAGTTCTGATTACTGAAGAAGCTTAGAAAGCTAAAGGAGTAGCCATGTCAGAAAATCAACAAGCATTGAACCATGTGGTGTCCATGGAAGACCTCACTGTCGATCAAGTCATGAAATTGATCAAGCGAGGAATTGAGTTTAAAAACGGAGCTCAGCTTCCCTATGAAGACCATCCGATTGTTTCCAATCTTTTCTTTGAGGATTCTACACGGACGCATAAGTCCTTTGAAGTGGCAGAGATTAAACTGGGGCTGGAACGACTGGACTTTGATGTGAAGACTAGTTCAGTTAATAAAGGGGAGACACTTTATGATACCATCCTGACTTTGTCTGCTTTAGGAGTTGACGTCTGTGTGATTCGCCACCCAGAGGTTGACTACTATAGAGAGTTGATTGCTAGTCCGACGATCACGACTTCCATCATCAATGGTGGAGATGGTTCAGGTCAACATCCTAGCCAGAGCTTGCTTGATTTGATGACTATTTATGAGGAATTTGGTCACTTTGAAGGTCTCAAGGTTGCTATTGCAGGCGACTTAGACCACTCACGCGTTGCCAAATCCAATATGCAGATTTTGAAACGCTTGGGAGCTGAACTTTATTTTGCTGGACCTGAGGAATGGAGAAGTCAAGAGTTTGCAGACTATGGACAGTTTGTAACTATTGATGAAATTATTGATCAGGTGGATGTCATGATGTTTCTTCGTGTGCAACATGAACGCCATGATAGTGGTGCAGTCTTTTCAAAAGAAGACTACCATGCTCAACATGGCTTAACACAAGAACGTTACGAGCGCTTGAAAGAAACAGCAATCATTATGCATCCGGCTCCAGTCAACCGTGATGTAGAAATCGCAGATCACTTGGTTGAAGCACCAAAATCACGGATTGTCCAACAAATGACCAATGGTGTCTATGTTCGAATGGCAATCTTAGAATCCGTACTGGCGAGTAGAAACGCCAACTAAAACACAAGACGTTAAAAGACGCCAGTGAGCGTCCACGAGAGGTGAAAATATGACAAAAAGACTTCTAGTATTAGAAGATGGAACAATTTTTGAAGGCAAGGCCTTCGGAGCAGATATCGATGTAACAGGTGAAATTGTCTTTAATACAGGTATGACCGGCTACCAAGAATCCATTACAGACCAGTCTTATAATGGACAAATCTTGACCTTTACCTATCCTTTGGTAGGAAATTATGGAATTAACCGTGATGATTACGAATCCATTATTCCAACTTGTAAGGGAGTCGTTGTTTTCGAAGAAGCGCGTCGAGCAAGCAACTGGCGAAATCAAATGACGCTGGATGAATTTTTGAAAGCCAAGAAAATTCCTGGTATTTCAGGAATTGATACGCGTGCACTTACCAAGATTATCCGTAAGCATGGTACCATGCGTGCAACCTTGACCCATGTTGGGGACAGCATGGACCATGTGACTGACCAGCTCCAAGCAACAGTCTTGCCGACAGACAATATCAAGCAGGTTTCTACTAAAACATCCTATCCAGCTCCAGGAGTTGGTTTGAGTGTTGTCTTAGTGGACTTTGGTCTCAAGCACTCAATTCTACGTGAACTTTCTAAGCGTAACTGTAACGTGACGGTTGTTCCTTATTCGACAACGGCTGAAGAAATTCTCCATCTCAATCCTGACGGAGTTATGTTGTCAAATGGTCCAGGTAACCCAGAAGATGTTCCACAGGCACTGGATATGATTCGCGGTGTACAAGGAAAAATTCCAATCTTTGGTATTTGTATGGGGCATCAACTCTTTGCAATGGCAAATGGTGCTAAGACTTACAAGATGAAGTTTGGTCATCGTGGCTTTAACCATGCGGTACGGGAGATTGCTACAGGCCGTGTAGACTTCACCAGTCAGAATCATGGTTATGCAGTTAGCCGTGAGGATTTGCCAGAACACTTGATTATCACCCACGAAGAAATCAATGACAAGTCAGTTGAAGGTGTGCGTCACAGATACCAACCTGCTTTCTCTGTTCAATACCATCCAGATGCAGCCCCTGGTCCACACGACGCAAGCTACCTATTTGATGAGTTTATCGAGATGATGGAAGCTTTTAAACAATCAAACTAAGAACGAGTAAAAGCTCGTCGGAGAATTTATTTAATGTCGCCCTGAGAGGCGACGAATAGAAAGGAGAAGGGTGCTCCGTATTTGCTGAACTGAATACGGGCTACGGACGGTGCTAAAAAGATAGTTATTCCTAGAACTGACAGTTCTTCGTCATAACTCCTATTTTAGCTTTGTCCGCTTGACGCCCTTAATATCTTATATATGCCTAAACGTACTGATATTCAAAAAATTATGGTGATTGGTTCTGGTCCGATTATTATTGGTCAGGCTGCTGAGTTTGACTACGCTGGGACCCAGGCTTGCTTGTCGTTGAAAGAGGAAGGTTATGAGGTTGTTTTGGTTAACTCAAACCCTGCAACTATCATGACGGACAAGGAAATTGCGGACAAGGTTTATATTGAACCAATTACACTTGAGTTTGTGACTCGTATTCTTCGTAAGGAACGTCCAGATGCCTTGCTACCAACACTCGGTGGTCAGACAGGTCTTAACATGGCCATGGAATTGTCTAAAAATGGTATCCTCGATGAGCTTGGTGTTGAACTTCTGGGTACTAAATTATCTGCCATTGACCAAGCAGAGGACCGTGACCTCTTTAAACAATTGATGGAAGAGCTCAACCAACCTATTCCTGAATCTGAAATTGTTAATACAGTAGAAGAATCAGTTGCCTTTGCAGCAACAATTGGCTACCCAGTCATCGTTCGTCCAGCCTTTACCCTTGGTGGTACTGGTGGTGGTATGTGTGCCAACGAGGAAGAATTGCGTGAAATCGCTGAAAATGGTTTGAAATTGTCACCTGTTACCCAATGTTTGATTGAGCGTTCGATTGCCGGTTTCAAGGAAATTGAGTACGAAGTGATGCGTGACTCAGCTGACAATGCTTTGGTTGTTTGTAACATGGAAAACTTTGACCCAGTTGGGATTCACACAGGGGATTCCATCGTATTTGCCCCTGCGCAAACCATGTCAGACTATGAAAACCAAATGCTACGTGACGCGAGCTTGAGCATCATTCGTGCCCTTAAGATTGAAGGGGGATGTAACGTTCAGTTGGCCCTTGATCCCCACAGCTTCAAGTACTATGTCATCGAAGTAAACCCTCGTGTATCGCGTTCGTCAGCCCTTGCTTCTAAGGCGACAGGGTATCCAATCGCTAAATTGGCTGCCAAGATTGCCGTCGGTTTGACCTTGGACGAGGTTATAAACCCAGTCACTGGTTCAACCTATGCCATGTTTGAACCTGCCCTTGACTACGTGGTTGCCAAGATTCCGCGTTTCCCATTTGACAAGTTTGAAAAAGGGGAGCGTCGTCTGGGTACACAAATGAAGGCGACTGGAGAAGTCATGGCGATTGGCCGTAACATCGAAGAGTCACTTCTTAAAGCTTGTCGTTCACTTGAAATTGGCGTTCACCACAATGAAATGCCTGAGCTTGCAGCAGTTTCTGATGATGCCTTGATTGAAAAGGTTGTCAAGGCTCAAGATGACCGTCTCTTCTATGTATCAGAAGCCATTCGTCGTGGCTACACACCAGAAGAAATTGCAGAGCTTACAAAAATCGATATCTTTTATCTCGATAAACTCCTACATATCTTTGAAATTGAGCAAGAATTGGGTGCCCATCCACAAGATTTAGAAGTTTTGAAAACTGCCAAACTCAATGGCTTCTCAGATCGTAAGGTTGCTGAACTATGGGAAACGACAGCTGACCAAGTTCGCCAGCTTCGTTTGGAAAACAAGATTGTCCCAGTCTATAAGATGGTCGATACTTGTGCGGCAGAATTTGACTCTGAGACACCATATTTCTATTCAACTTATGGTTGGGAAAATGAATCTATCAAGTCTGATAAGGAATCCGTTCTAGTTCTAGGTTCTGGTCCAATCCGTATCGGGCAAGGGGTTGAGTTTGACTATGCAACAGTTCACTCTGTTAAGGCTATCCAGGCGGCTGGCTATGAGGCCATCATCATGAACTCAAACCCAGAGACCGTTTCAACAGACTTTTCTGTATCTGACAAGCTTTACTTTGAACCATTGACATTCGAAGATGTTATGAATGTTATTGACTTGGAGCAACCAAAAGGGGTTATCGTTCAGTTCGGTGGTCAAACAGCTATCAACCTTGCGGAGCCATTGGCAAAATCAGGTGTGACCATCCTTGGTACACAGGTCGCTGACCTAGACCGTGCCGAAGACCGTGACCTCTTTGAACAAGCCCTCAAAGATTTGGATATTCCACAACCACCAGGACAAACGGCTACAAATGAAGAAGAAGCAGTTCTTGCAGCTCGCAAGATTGGCTTCCCAGTCCTCGTTCGCCCATCTTATGTACTTGGTGGACGTGCCATGGAAATTGTTGAAAATGAGGAAGACCTTCGTTCTTACATGCGTACAGCGGTTAAGGCTAGTCCTGACCATCCAGTCCTTGTTGACTCTTATATCGTTGGAAAAGAGTGTGAAGTTGATGCCATCTCAGACGGGGAAAATGTTCTCATCCCTGGTATCATGGAGCATATCGAACGTGCCGGTGTCCACTCAGGTGACTCAATGGCCGTTTACCCACCACAAACCTTGTCGCAAAAGGTGCAAGAAACAATCGCAGACTATACTAAACGCCTAGCAATCGGTCTTAACTGCCTTGGAATGATGAACATCCAGTTTGTTATCAAGGATGAAAAAGTCTACGTTATTGAGGTCAATCCACGTGCCAGCCGTACGGTTCCATTTCTTTCTAAAGTGACCAATATCCCTATGGCTCAAGTAGCAACCAAGCTCATTCTTGGTCAAAAACTTGAAGAACTTGGCTACCAAGATGGACTTTACCCTGAAAGCACCCGCGTTCATATCAAGGCACCTGTCTTCTCCTTTACCAAACTAGCTAAGGTAGACAGCTTACTTGGTCCTGAAATGAAGTCAACAGGGGAAGTTATGGGTTCTGATACGACTTTGGAAAAAGCTCTCTATAAGGCCTTTGAAGCTTCTTACCTCCACTTGCCAACTTTTGGAAATGTTGTATTTACTATTGCTGATGATGCCAAAGAAGAAGCCTTGGACTTAGCTCGTCGTTTCCAAAATATTGGCTATGGAATTCTCGCGACAGAAGGGACAGCAGCCTTCTTTGCTAGTCATGGATTGCAAGCCCAACCTGTTGGTAAGATTGGTGATGACGATAAGGATATTCCAAGTTTTGTTCGCAAAGGAAGAATTCAAGCTATCATTAACGCAGTAGGAACCAAACGAACTGCTGACGAAGATGGAGAGCAAATCCGCCGTTCAGCCATTGAACACGGGGTGCCCCTCTTCACAGCCCTAGATACAGCTAATGCCATGCTTAAGGTACTTGAAAGTCGTAGTTTTGTTACAGAAGCAATCTAGTTTAGAAAAGTTTTTCACAATTTAAAAGCCAGCGTCAGAAAACGCTGGCTTTTGCGATATTAGTGCAGGCTATTCAACTATCAGTTCTTCACTCAAGGATGATGATGAATTGTGATACGATAAGAATAAATTGAGAATGGCTTATGATGTTAATCGTTCCCCTTTTTTGTAATTCTAGTATATCAGAGTCAATATATATTTGTATGGTACTCCCTTTTGCAAAAATGGCTATTTCAGGTTAAAAAAACGACATTTTAGATTTTCTGTTCCAGAAAAAGCTATCGCTATGATATAATTATTTTATGATTATTACTATTCCTATAAAAAACCAAAAAGATATTGGTACACCATCTGATTCAGTCGTTGTTCTCGGCTATTTTGATGGTATACACAAGGGGCATCAAGAATTATTTCGCATTGCCAATAAGGCTGCGAGAAAAGATTTATTACCTATCGTCGTTATGACCTTTAATGAATCTCCAAAGATTGCTTTAGAGCCTTATCATCCTGATCTGTTTTTACATATTTTGAACCCTGCTGAACGTGAGAGGAAATTAAAGCGTGAAGGCGTAGAAGAATTATATCTCCTTGATTTTAGTAGTCAATTCGCTAGTCTCACGGCAGAAGAATTTTTTGCAACTTATATCAAGGCTATGAATGCCAAAATTATTGTTGCAGGTTTTGATTATACATTTGGTTCTGACCAAAAAACGGCAGAAGACTTAAAGGATTACTTTGATGGAGAAGTCATTATCGTTCCACCTGTAGAAGATGAGAAAGGAAAGATTAGTTCAACTCGTATCCGTCAAGCAATTTTAGATGGAAATGTGAAAGAAGCAGGAGAACTTTTGGGGGCACCGCTTCCATCAAGAGGTATGGTGGTTCATGGCAATGCTCGTGGTCGTACTATTGGTTATCCAACAGCTAATTTGGTGCTTTTAGATCGTACTTATATGCCAGCAGATGGCGTTTATGTCGTTGATGTTGAGATTCAAAGACAGAAGTATCGTGCTATGGCTAGTGTCGGGAAAAATGTGACCTTTGATGGAGAAGAAGCACGTTTTGAAGTCAATATTTTTGATTTTAATCAAGATATTTATGGGGAAACCGTCATGGTTTATTGGCTTGATCGTATTCGAGACATGACTAAATTTGATTCAGTTGACCAATTAGTGGATCAGTTAAAGGCTGATGAAGAAGTTGCTCGGAATTGGTCTTAAGAGTTTGGGTAATTAAAAAAGAGGTTGTTTGTAACCCAAAAGATAGATGAATAAGTCTAACTTTTGAGGTCACTACACTACCTCTTTTTATTCTTTTTCAAAGGTGAATCCTTCTCCAAGGATTTCATGGGCTTCCGTAATGGTTATAAAGGCTTGAGGATCGATTCGATGAATCATTTCCTTCATTTTCACAATCTCATTTCTACCGACAATACAGTAGATAATCTTCAAATCTTTTTGACTATAGTAGCCTTGACCAGAAATAAAAGTAACGCCTCTTCCTAGATCATCATTAATCGCTTTAGCAAGTTGGTCAGGACGTTTTGTGATAATCATAAAGCCTTTACCAGCATAGCCACCTTCTCCAATCAAATCAATGACACGAGAAACGATAAAATCAAATAAGAGCGTGTAAGAAACCAATCTCAAGTCCTTGAAGATTAGGAGAATGAGCATGAGAATACAAAAATCTAAGATAAAGAGCAGTTTTCCCATTGATATATGAGTGTATTTATTGAGAATACGAGCTAGAATATCAGTACCACCAGTTGTACCTCCAGCATTAAATATAATTCCAAGACCGATTCCCAATAGAATTCCCGCTATAAGAGCTGTGATTAGTAAATCACCTTGAAGGTCAATATGAAGGGGAATACGCTCGAAAAAAGCCAACCAGGCAGACAAGGCTAAGGTTCCGAGCAAACTAGAATAGAGGGATTTTGCTCCAAATATTTTCCAAGCTAGGATGAAAAGGGGAATGTTAATCAGCAAGTTCATGAGCGAAACAGGGATTTTAAAAAGATAAAAGGTGATGAGGGTAATACCTGTCGCCCCTCCTTCAAAGAGATGACGGGGAACTACAAAATAAGTCAGTCCAAAAGCATAAATAGCAGCACCTAGTAAAATGGTTAAAATGGGGTAAATTTTTTTAATCATAGGACACCTCTTTTCTTATAAGTTGATTATATCAAATTTTTACGGAAAATTTGATTGACTCCATTAGGATTTTTAATCTTTTTTTGATATAATTAGAAGTAAGAAAACCAATCTGAATCCTAAAATAGAAAGATTGATACTATGACAAAAATTAAGATTGTAACCGATTCATCTGTTACTATTGAACCAGAACTAGTAAAACAATTAGATATTACAATTGTTCCATTATCTGTAATGATTGATAATGTTGTTTATTCTGATGCGGATTTGAAAGAGGAAGGTAAATTTCTTCAGTTGATGCAAGCAAGTAAGAATCTTCCTAAGACAAGTCAACCTCCTGTAGGTGTCTTTGCTGAAGTTTTTGAAGACCTATGCAAAGATGGTAGCCAGATTCTTGCTATTCATATGTCCCATGCTCTTTCGGGGACTGTAGAAGCAGCACGCCAAGGTGCCAGCCTATCTACTGCCGACGTGACAGTTATCGATAGTTCCTTTACTGACCAAGCCTTGAAATTCCAAGTTGTTGAGGCTGCGAAATTAGCACAAGAAAGCAAAGATATGGCGGAAATTTTATCTCACGTTGAAGAGGTAAAAAACCATACGGAGCTCTATATTGGTGTTTCTACTCTAGAAAATCTAGTAAAAGGTGGACGAATTGGCCGTGTAACTGGATTGTTGAGCTCACTTCTCAATATCCGTGTTGTCATGCAAATGAAAGACCATGAATTGCAGCCAATTGTTAAAGGTCGTGGAGCTAAAACCTTTAAAAAATGGTTAGATGAGTTGACAACATCTCTCTCTGAACGTTCTGTAGCAGAGATTGGAATTTCATATTCTGGTAATGCTGACTGGGCAAAAGAGATGAAAGAAAGTTTACAAACCTATGTTGAAAAACCAATTTCTGTTTTAGAAACCGGTTCTATTATTCAGACTCATACAGGTGAGAATGCGTGGGCTATTTTGGTACGTTACCATTCCTAAAAAAATAAAGAAAATGCGAATAAACAGCGTTTTTAACTTGACCTATAAGGGATTTTAGGATATGATTATATTTGTTAATTAGAAATTAATTTGGAGGAATCATTAACATGGCAAACAAACAAGATTTGATCGCTAAAGTAGCAGAAGCTACAGAATTGACTAAGAAAGACTCAGCAGCAGCAGTTGAAGCTGTATTTTCAGCAGTAGCTGACTACCTTGCAGCTGGTGAAAAAGTTCAATTGATCGGTTTTGGTAACTTTGAAGTTCGTGAGCGTGCTGCACGTAAAGGTCGCAACCCACAAACTGGTAAAGAAATCACAATTGCAGCTTCTAAAGTTCCAGCATTCAAAGCTGGTAAAGCTCTTAAAGACGCTGTTAAATAATTAGTCTTTAAAAAGCCTATTGTATCAAGCTTTCTAGCTTGGTCAGTAGGCTTTTTTTGTGTCTAGGGGGCAAAAAGGGGGCAAAACATTATTTTTCCTTTGTTACTTGTTTTAGGATGATATCAATCTGTGTTTTCATTATTTTATAAGAGAGATGAGTTTTTATTGTTTATCCGTAGGATGATCGACTATTTTAAATAATACTGTATTTCTAGCTTATACTCTTCGAAAATCTCTTCAAACCACGTCAGCTTCACCTTGGATTATATAATATGTGACTGACTTCGTCAGTCTTATCTACAACCTCAAAGCAGTGCTTTGAGCAACCTGTGGCTAGCTTCCTAGTTTGCTCTTTGATTTTCATTGAGTATTATTTGTCTCAAAATCAAACCTTGAAAGTGGATAATAACCTTCTCCGATACTTTATTGATTTTCAGTTGAAGTCATATCAAATATTTAAGTAGAAAGAAAAGTTATATACTATCTATTGAAAATATTATAAATCAGATAAAAAGACAGGTGAAACCTTCTGTGTTATACTAGAGATATGTTAGATTTGAAAGAATACGGTATCGTCATGTGGCCGGAGGAGAAGATTAGGTCTTTCCGTGAGAACCTTCTCGCTTGGTATGATGAAAATAAAAGAGATTTACCCTGGCGTAGAAGTAACAATCCTTATCATATCTGGGTATCTGAAATTATGCTCCAGCAGACCAGAGTGGATACGGTTATCCCCTACTACGAACGATTCTTGGACTGGTTTCCGACAGTGGAAAGTTTGGCGAATGCTCCTGAAGAGCGTTTGTTGAAGGCTTGGGAAGGTTTGGGATATTATTCTCGAGTACGCAATATGCAGTCTGCAGCCCAGCAGATTATGACTGACTTTGGTGGCCGATTTCCAAACACCTATGAAGGAATTTCTAGTTTGAAAGGGATTGGACCTTACACAGCAGGAGCCATTTCCAGTATTGCTTTTAACTTGCCTGAGCCAGCTGTAGATGGCAATGTCATGCGAGTTTTGGCTCGTCTGTTTGAAGTCAATCAGGATATTGGCATTCCAAGTAATCGCAAAATTTTTCAGGTAATGATGGAAATCTTGATTGATCCAGAACGTCCGGGTGATTTTAATCAAGCCTTGATGGACTTAGGGTCTGATATTGAGGCTCCTGTAAATCCTAGGCCAGAAGAGAGCCCAGTCAAGGACTTTAGTGCGGCATATCAGAATGGAAGCATGGACCGTTATCCAATCAAGGCTCCCAAGAAAAAGCCAGTTCCCATTTATCTTAAAGCCTTGGTGGTCAAAAATACTCAGGGGCAATTTTTACTTGAAAAAAATGAAAGCGAAAAGTTGTTAGCAGGATTTTGGCATTTTCCCTTGATAGAAGTAGATGAGTTTCCGCAAGACGAGCAGTTTGACCTATTTCATCAGGTTGCAGAAGAAATTGTCAATTTTGGCCCCAGTCCAGAGGAGAGTTTCCAGCAGGACTATGACCTAGAAGTTGATTGGCTTGATGGTTGTTTTGAGACTGTTAATCATGTCTTTAGTCATCGTAAATGGCATGTTCAAATTGTAGCAGGTCAGGTGAGTGATTTCCATGATTTTTCAGATAGGGAAGTTCGCTGGCTTTCACCAGAAGAGTTCAAGGATGTTCCACTTGCCAAACCCCAACAAAAAATCTGGCAGACTTATGCACAAGCCAACTTAGACAGTAGCAAAGACTAGCTATTGTGTCTTCTTGCTATTTTTTTGGTATAATAGTAGAGAAAAAGGTGAACATATGAAAAAAATATTAATTGTAGATGATGAAAAACCAATCTCAGATATTATCAAGTTTAATATGACCAAGGAAGGTTACGAAGTTGTAACTGCTTTTAATGGTCGTGAAGCGCTAGAGCAATTTGAAGCAGAGCAACCAGATATTATTATTTTGGATTTGATGCTTCCAGAAATTGATGGTTTAGAAGTTGCTAAGACTATTCGCAAGACAAGTAGTGTACCTATTATCATGCTTTCAGCTAAAGACAGCGAATTTGATAAGGTTATTGGTTTAGAGCTTGGGGCGGATGACTATGTAACCAAACCCTTCTCAAATCGTGAGTTGCAGGCGCGTGTTAAAGCTCTTCTTCGTCGCACGGACTTGGCTTCTGTAGATAATCAAGAATCAGATGAAAATAAAACTCAACCCTTGCAAATTGGGGACTTGGAGATTGTTCCAGATGCCTATGTTGCTAAGAAATACGGTGAAGAACTAGACTTAACTCACCGTGAATTTGAGCTTTTGTATCACTTGGCTTCTCATATCGGTCAAGTAATTACGCGTGAACACTTGCTTGAAACGGTCTGGGGGTATGATTATTTCGGAGATGTTCGAACAGTTGACGTAACCATCAGACGTTTGCGTGAGAAGATAGAAGATACACCAAGTCGTCCTGAATATATCCTAACACGTCGCGGTGTTGGTTATTATATGAGAAATAATGATTAAACTAATTAAAGATACAGTTTTAACCAGTGATTTTATCTTTATCCTCATTCTACTTGGCTTTATTTTAGTAGTGACCTTACTTTTGCTAGAAAATCGTCGGGATAATATTCGGTTGAAGCAAATCAATCAAAAAGTTAAGGACCTGATTGCAGGAGATTATTCTCAGGTATTGGATATGCAGGGAAGCTCTGAAATCACTAATATTACCAATAATCTCAATGATTTATCAGAAGTAATTCGTTTAACCCAAGAAAATCTGGAACAAGAGAGTAAACGATTGCATAGCATCCTATCTTACATGACGGATGGAGTCCTTGCGACCAATCGTCGCGGTAAGATTACCATGATTAATGACATGGCTAAGAAACAGCTAGGTGTTCAGAAAGAAGATGTTCTCAACAAAAGTATTCTGGAATTGCTTAAGATTGAAGATGAGTATGAACTTCGTGATTTGATTACCCAAATTCCTGAACTCATGATTGATTCTCAGGATGCTAATGGTGAGTATCTGAGCCTCCGTGTTCGCTTTGCCTTGATTCGTCGAGAGTCTGGCTTTATTTCGGGTTTGGTTGCTGTTTTGCATGATACGACGGAGCAGGAAAAGGAGGAACGCGAACGGAGACTCTTTGTTTCCAATGTTAGCCATGAGTTACGGACCCCCTTAACCAGTGTTAAATCCTATCTTGAAGCCTTGGATGAGGGAGCTTTGTGTGAAACCGTAGCACCAGACTTTATCAAGGTATCTCTAGATGAAACCAACCGTATGATGCGAATGGTGACGGATCTCCTCCATCTCTCACGGATTGATAATGCGACCAGTCACCTAGATGTGGAACTGATTAACTTTACTGCCTTTATTACTTTTATCCTCAACCGTTTTGATCAGATAAGAGGGCAGGATGAAGAGAAAAAATATGATTTGGTAAGGGATTATCCAATTACCTCTGTCTGGATTGAAATTGATACAGATAAGATGACACAGGTGATTGATAATATTCTTAACAATGCCATCAAGTATTCGCCAGATGGTGGGAAAATTACAGTGACCATGAAGACAACTGATGATCAGATGATTTTATCCATCTCAGACCAAGGTTTGGGTATTCCTAAGCAGGATTTACCACGCATCTTTGACCGTTTTTATCGTGTGGATCGCGCTAGAAGTCGTGCCCAAGGTGGAACAGGTCTGGGACTGTCTATTGCCAAAGAAATTATCAAACAGCATAATGGCTTTATTTGGGCCAAGAGTGAACACGGTAAGGGATCAACTTTCACAATTGTGCTCCCTTATGATAAGGATGCAGTGAAAGAAGAAGTATGGGAGGATGAAGTAGAAGACTAGAATGAGTGAAACAGGCTTTAAATACAGTATTTTAGCGTCGGGTTCCAGTGGAAATTCCTTTTATCTGGAAACTCCAAAAAAGAAGCTTTTAGTGGATGCAGGCTTGTCTGGCAAGAAAATTACCAGTCTCCTTGCTGAAATTAATCGCAAACCAGAAGATCTGGATGCTATTTTGATTACGCATGAGCATTCAGACCATATCCATGGAGTGGGTGTTTTGGCTCGCAAGTATGGTATGGATTTGTATGCCAATGAAAAGACTTGGCAGGCTATGGAAAATAGCAAGTATCTTGGCAAGGTAGATTCTTCACAAAAGCATATCTTTGAAATGGGCAAAACCAAAACCTTTGGAGATATCGATATCGAGAGTTTTGGTGTGAGTCATGATGCAGTCGCACCGCAGTTCTATCGCTTTATGAAGGATGATAAGAGTTTTGTCCTTTTGACAGATACTGGTTATGTTAGTGACCGTATGGCAGGGATTGTCGAAAATGCAGATGGCTATCTTATCGAGTCCAACCATGATGTAGAGATTTTACGAGCAGGTTCCTATGCTTGGCGACTCAAACAACGAATCCTATCTGATCTCGGTCACCTTTCTAACGAGGACGGTGCTGAAGCCATGATTCGGACGCTAGGAAATCGCACTAAGAAAATCTATCTTGGTCACTTGTCTAAGGAAAACAATATCAAGGAGCTGGCTCACATGACCATGGTCAACCAGCTAGCACAAGCTGATCTGGGAGTTGGAGTAGACTTTAAGGTTTATGATACCTCACCAGATACCGCAACACCATTGACAGATATATAAAAAAGAAGGCGAGGGCCTTCTTTTTTATAAATTAGTAGATATTTGTTGTGGTATAATGTTCAAAAATGGTATAGGAGAAATAGCGTGAAAAGAAAATGGTTATTTAAGGATTACTATGACACATCAATTATCATACTTGCGTTGATATCTGTTGTTCTAGTCTTGCTTGGATTTGCTGAGATGGTCGATTTGGACAATCCTCCGTACAACATTATTGATTTACTACTTTGGGGTGTTTTTGTGGTAGATTATGGATGGCGGTTCTTTTTAAGTAAAGAGAAATGGCGATTCATAATTGAAAATATCTTTGATCTGCTAGCTATCCTGCCTTTAAATGCTATTTTTACAGTGTTTCGATTAGGACGTATCTTTCGCCTAGCAAGACTGACAAAATTACTGAAACTGACTCGTTTACTTAGAATAATTGGACTTACAGGTAAATTAGAAAGAAAAATTAGTAGATTCTTACGGACAAATGGCCTGATTTATATCTTGTATGTTAATATCTTTATCGTGCTAGTAGGAAGTTCAATTTTATCTGTAGTTGAAGAAAAATCATTCTCAGATAGTCTTTGGTGGGCTCTTGTGACAGTAACCACTGTTGGTTATGGTGATATTGTTCCAGTTTCCCTTTTTGGGAAATGGATAGCTGTTTTATTAATGTTGGTAGGGATTAGTACAATAGGAATGTTAACAAGTACCTTAACGAATTTTTTTGTAAAGGAGAATCCAGATGAACAGATACAATTTGATAAACTCCAAGATGAATTATCTAGTCAGAGAATATTAATAGAGAAACAATCTGAAAAGATAGAAGAACTACATCGAATGATAAAAGACTTAGTTGAAAAAATATAATAAAGGTGAGACAAAACTTGATTCGAGGAGAAATCAAGTAAGTCTTGACACAATAAAACGCATAATATCAAGGTCTGGCACCTTACATTATGCGTTTTTGTGATTTTTATTAGAATGGCAATTTCCCGGCGAAAGCACCTAATTTTTTCTTGGTCGTTTCATCGATTTGTTCAAGAGCTGAGTTGATGGCTTGAACGGTCATATCAGAAAGGGTTTCGAGGTCTTCTGGGTCAACGACAGCTGGATTGAAGTTAATGCTGACAACTTTCTTATCGCCAGTTAAGGTCGCTTGGACAAGATCTTGAGCAGATTTGCCAACAAATTGCATAGCTGCAAGTTCAGCTTGACTTTGTTCCATTTGTTTTTGAAGTTTTTGTGCTTGGCGCATCATGTTTTGCATGTTCATCATGTTGATTTACAGTTTCCTTTTATCTTATTTTCTTTCTTATTTTATCAATTTTGAGGTTAAAAGTCTATTGTTAGTATAAATCCCCCAACATTAAATTTTCTGAAAATTTATTAAAAAATGAGTGAAAACATGATAAAATAAAACGTAAAATTAATTCAGGTTTCCTGAACCGATAGGAGTAAACAATGAAAAAACTAGGTTTTGTCCTTTTATCTTCAGCCTTGCTATTGACAAGCTTGTGCTGTTAGGTTTGAAAAATCAGCAGATACAACCGATTCATCTAAGGTTACAGCCTTGTATGAAGACAAGTAGAAAATGCTTGATAAGGCCACTGCTGACTATAAGACTTTTGTGCAAGAGCAAATCGATAAACTTTTGACAGATACGGAAGGCTTTGTCAAACTGTTGAAAGAAGGTAAGTTAGAAGAAGCCAAGAAGGTCTATTCATTGATTCGTATGTCTTATGAGCGTTCAGAACCAATCGCTGAGAGTTTTGGTGAGTCAGATGTCAAGATTGACTTCCGTTTGGCAGACTATATGGACGAAAACAAGACCGAGAAAGGTTGGTCAGGATTCCACCGTATCGAGCGTATCCTTTGGGAAGACAATACAACTAAAGGAACTGAAAATCAAGATAAGGAAGAGTAAATCTGCACTAATAAAAAAACTTTGTACTCTAGAAAACATCTCGTGGCTAGCTAGAGTGCAAAGTTTTTTTGTTTTCTAGTTAAAATGAAGACTGTATTCTTTATAATCACAAGGCTATTAAGGGAGCAGTTGACATCAAAATGATGATTTTGAGTTTTTATTATTTTTGCTTTGTAGCAAGGTAATATAGTCGCTTTTGGTGTGGAATAAGTGGGAAAGAAAAACAGTTCTTTGAGTTTGATCGATAAAGTAAAGCAAGATATACTGCCCGATAATTTTTCCTCATGTGGGGTACTTACTTTTGATTTTAAGTTCGATTTTTTTCATCTGCATCAAAGCCAGCTTCAGGAAAGCTTTCTAAAATTTTTAAGCCGTCAATAATTTTGGCCACAGTATTTTTATCACCTCAGTCGAAATAATTACTTTATAAGCCATATCGTAGCCTCATATCATCTAAGGAAGTTCCTTGTCCGGATTCATATTCTCTTAAGGCGCGTTCAGATTGGGCTTGTAGTTCCTGAATTAATCGCTCACGGTGTAAATCTTCTGCAGATTTTATTGGCAAATCCTGTTCGAGTACAATCTGCTCGATAAAAAGACTAATAGTATCAGTCATAGTCATTCCTTTTTCCTTAATGATAGCTCTAGCTTGTTCCATTGATGATTCATTGATTTTAAAATTGTATTGCTTAGTAAGTGATGTCGTCATGGTATACCTCCAATCTATGCTATATATAACTAGTATATATCTTTTCTATTTTTTTGAGTTTGGAACATGAAAACAGCAGTTAATTTCAAGAAACAAAAAAAGAACAGCCGAAGCTGTCTTTTTATCATTATTTGAGACCGTATTTTTTGTTGAAACGATCCACGCGTCCATCTGCTTGAGTGAACTTTTGACGTCCAGTGTAGAATGGGTGTGAGTCTGATGAAATTTCCACACGGATCAATGGGTAAGTTTCGCCTTCGAACTCAACTGTTTCGTTAGAGCGTTTTGTTGAACCGCTAAGGAATTGGTAACCAGTAGTTGTGTCCATGAAGACAACTGGGCGATATTCTGGATGGATATCTTTTTTCATTTTGCAATATTTCCTTTCTGCCATGGTCTCTTTGCGAGCCATAGATTGTTACCATACTAGTCTATCAGATTCTGAAAAGTTTGGCAAGTATTTTATCAGTTTTTAAGCAAGTTTTTTAACTTTTGGTAGATGATTTCGTTTTCCTCTAGACTATAGGAATTAGCACCACTTGCTAGAGGGTGACCTCCACCATCATGTTCCTTGGCGATTTCATTGATAGGATGGATTTTACTGCGTAAGCGAACTCGGTAGTGGCCATCAGCCTGCTCCACAAAAATTCCCCAGAGACTGACGCTGTCAATACGTCCAGGTGCACCGACAATGGCTGCAGTTTCAGCATCGGTAACATTGAATTGTTTCAAGACTTCTTGACTCAGGATAACGCGCGCTGCACCATTTTCATCCACTTCCAGATGGTCGTAAATGTAGCCTTGAAGTTTAGCAATTTTGTAGCTCATAGTGTCCATTTTGCGGGTGAGAGCCGCAAAGTCAAAGTTCTGTTCTCTCAAATAAGCAGCCAGGCGAAGAGTCCGTGCAGTCGTAGAAGGATAAAGGAAGCGACCTGTATCACCGACAATTCCTGCAAAGAGCAACTCAGCAGCGCGATCTGACAAGGCCAGTTGAGTTGTTTGGGCAAATAGGGTAATCATCTCACTAGCGCTACTTGAACTAGTATCCACCCAAGATAGGTCACCATATACATCATCATTTGGATGGTGGTCAATTTTAATGAGAAAATCACCTTGACTATAGCGTTTATCATCGATACGAGCAGTATTAGCCGTATCACAGACGATGACAAGTGCTCCCTGGTAGGTACTATCTTCAACAAGATCCATTTCAGCCATCCAAGTAAGAGTTGGTTCATCAAAACCAACTGCTTTGATAGTTTTTTCTGGGAAATGATGTTTGAGAAGAGCTTTCAATCCCACCTGACTTCCCAAGGCATCAGGGTCTGGTTTCATATGACGGTGAATGATAATCGTGTCGTATTCTTTAATTTTTTCTAAAATTTGATGGCAAATGTCCATAAATAACCTCAATTCTTTCTCATTTCATTGTAGCACAAGAATTTTTATTTTTAAAATGAAAAAGATGTGATATAATGGAGAAAGATAAATTGAGGAGGACGATATGGCATTAGCAAAAATTGTATTTGCCAGTATGACCGGTAATACCGAAGAAATTGCAGATATTGTAGCAGACAAATTACGTGACTTGGGCTTGGATGTCGATGTTGATGAATGTACAACTGTTGACGCTTCAGACTTCTTGGAAGCAGACATCGCTATCGTTGCGACCTATACTTATGGTGATGGAGAATTGCCAGATGAGATGATGGACTTCTACGAAGACCTAGCAGATCTCAACTTGAATGGCAAAATCTACGGAGTGGTCGGCTCAGGAGATACCTTCTACGATGAATTCTGTAAGGCTGTTGATGACTTTGACCGTGTCTTTGTGTCAACAGGAGCAGAAAAAGGTTCAGAGTGTGTTAAAGTTGATCTTTCTGCCGAGGAAGAAGACATTGAACGCTTAGAACAATTCGCAGAAGAATTGGCTGCTAAAGTAGGATAAGCATAAAAGTGCGCTGATGTAATCAATCAGTGCATTTTTCTTATCGTGAGTTGAGATTTTACTAGCCTATTTGGTGGCTTTTTGATACAATAATTCAAATAAAGGAGGAGATTGTATGGATTTAGATATTATTCGTCAAGAAATTGATCAAATCGACGAGCAAATTGTCAAACTGTTAGAAGAAAGAATGCATTTGGTTGAGGAGGTAGTTGCTTATAAGAAAGCATCAGGTAAACCGATTTTAGATACTAAGAGAGAAGCGGTTATTTTTGAAAAGGTTAGAAGTCGTGTAGAGGACAAGCGCTATCAGGAAACTATTGTCGCAACTTTTTCTGACATACTCAAACGTTCGCGTGATTATCAGGATCAAAACATCAAATGAAAAAAGAACAATTTTATCCGCTAGGAATTTTTCTAGCTGCCATGGTGGGCGGACTTGTCCGCTATCTAGTTTCCACTTGGTTACCAGCCAGTCCAGATTTTCCTTGGGGCACTCTCTTTGTCAACTATCTGGGCATTTTCTGCTTGGTTTATCTGGTAAAAGGCTATCTGGTCTACAAGGGTACTAGTAAAGGCTTGATTTTAGCGCTGGGGACGGGTTTTTGTGGAGGTTTGACAACCTTTTCTAGTCTAATGCTTGATGCTGTGAAACTGCTTGATACAGGGCGTTATCTTAGTTTGGTCCTGTATTTGCTTTTGAGCATCGGTGGAGGCCTGCTCTTGGCTTACTATTTAGGGAGGAAGAAATGGTAATCATTTATCTTGCAATTGCTTGTGGCTGCGGAGCCTTAGTACGGTATTTCTTTTCCCGCTATAATCAAGCTTCTAAATTGCCCCTCGGAACGCTTATAGCCAATCTTTTAGGTTGTTTTTTGATTGGATTATTCTATAATCATGTGGAATATAAGGAAGCCTATGCTATACTAGCGACAGGATTTTGTGGAGGTTTGACGACTTTTTCGACCTTGAATGACGAACTCCAAAGGTTGTTAAGCGATAAGAAGGTATTTTATTCTTATTTAGCTTTGACCTACCTAGGTGGTTTAGTTGCGATTTTTTTAGGAATTCTGTTGTAAATTTCTTTACTTTTTTGTGGAAATTTGGTAAACTGTATCTTGTGTGTAATGGACGCACAAAAATACAGTTTATCCGCTGAGGAAGATTCCTCAAGATTGACAAAGATAGGAGAATAAAATGAATCCATTAATCCAAAGCTTGACTGAAGGTCAACTTCGTACAGATATCCCATCATTCCGTCCTGGTGACACTGTTCGTGTACACGCGAAAGTTGTCGAAGGTAACCGTGAACGTATCCAGATTTTTGAAGGTGTTGTTATCGCACGTAAAGGTGCTGGCATCTCAGAAAACTATACAGTTCGTAAAATCTCTAACGGTGTAGGTGTTGAGCGTATCTTCCCAATCCACACTCCACGTGTTGAAAAAATCGAAGTTGTTCGTTACGGTAAAGTACGTCGTGCGAAATTGTACTACTTGCGTGCTCTTCAAGGTAAAGCAGCTCGTATCAAAGAAATCCGTCGTTAATTCGACTAAAAAACTCTGCTTTTCAGCAGAGTTTTTATCTAGCTCCCTTAGTTCAATGGATATAACAACTCCCTCCTAAGGAGTAGTTGCAGGTTCGATTCCTGCAGGGGGCAGTAATTAGATATCAAAAACCGCTCAGCTGAGCGGTTTTCGTATATTCTTTCCTTTTACAGTACCCAGGTACGGATAGCATGGGCAACGCCGGATTCATCATTTGTTTTAGTGATGTATTTGGCGATTTTTTTGATTTCTGGATTTCCGTTTTCCATGACAACGGGATTGCCAACGACTTCCAGCATGGCACGGTCATTTTCTTCGTCTCCGATAGCCATAGTTTCATCTTTGGTTAATCCTAGTTTTTCAGCTAGGTGAGTGATAGCTGAACCTTTGTCAACATTCTTTTTAAGGAGTTCGAGGTAGAAAGGAGCGGATTTGTTGATAGAGTAGCGTTCGTAAAATTCGGCTGGAATCTTTTCAATGGCAGCGTCGAGAATCTCTGGCTCATCGATGAACATACACTTGACAATTTCCTTGTCAGCCATTTCTTCAGGGGTGCGGTAGAAGATGGGCATGCTGACGAGGGTTGATTCGTGCACTGTGTATTTTCCGATATTGCGATTGGCAGTGTAGATACCGTCCTTGGTAATGGCGTGCATGTGGACACCGAGCTTACGACTGAGGAATTCCATATCCAGATAATCCTCATAGGTCAAGGATTCGCTGATAATCTCATGACCTGTAGCAGTTTCTTGGACAAGGGCACCGTTGAAGGTTACAACATAGTCACCCTCGTCTCTCAACAGCAAGTCGTCCAGAAGTTTGGCAACACCTGCGATGGGGCGGCCAGTTGCAATGACGACTTTGACACCAGCTTCTTTGGCATCTTGGATGGCAGAAAAGACTTCAGGAGTGATTTCCTTTTGGCTGTTGACTAGGGTTCCGTCGATATCGACGGCGATTAGTTTAATACTCATAAATTTCCTCTTCTAGTTTTTATTTGGGGTAAAATGATCGTTCTCAATCAAGTGTAAAAATTGCTGGGTGATACTTGCGAAGATGCTGTTTTGATCCAACATTTCTTTAGGGAAATAGAAACGATTATCTCCGTGGCGACTGCCAGCAAGGGATTGGACGATAGGAGACAGGCTAGAGAGTTCGGCCAGTTCTCCATTTTTTTGTAAAATCTCAATCTGTGTCCGAGGATTTTCAGATTCGGGACGATAGATATCATAAGGAAGGTCAAAGTTCTTATGAATGGCAGTATAGTAGTCGGGATCAAAGCCAATGTCCTCAACCAATTTTCTCATGCTGGCGAGTTGGTCTTGGTCTTCTTGTGAAAAGGTAATAGATTTAAAGACCTTGCGGTTGACAAAGCGTTGCGACAAGTCTGCGAGAATCTTGTCAGGACTGGTCATCCAGAGCTGGAAGTAGGTATTCATCACGCCATCATCCAGAGCCAGATAGTCAGACAAGGTCACATTTTTTTCAAAGAAAGGCAAGAGATGTGGAGAAGTTCGTGTAAAGAAGTCCTTGTCCTCAGGATAGAGTTCCTTGGCGCGCTTGAGAAGATTCTGTAGGAGAACTTCCATAGCGCGTGTTGCGGGGTGGAAATAAACTTGCATATACATCTGGTAACGACTGAGGACGTAGTCTTCGATGGCGTGCATGCCATTGCGCTGAAAGGCGATACCATTTGCGACAGGACGAATGACTCGGAGGATGCGAGTCAGGTCAAATTCTCCATAAGATGCTCCTGTAAAATAGGAGTCGCGCAAGAGATAGTCCATGCGGTCTGCATCAATCTGACTAGAAATGAGTTGCACAACCTGCTTGTTAGGGTAGGTATGGTCGATGACACTGGATACCTTTTCTGGAAAATCTGGTGCCACTTGTAGCAGGACTTGGTGAATCTCCGTTTCAGGACTTTGGATAATCTCCTGAGTAATGGCTTCATGGTCTGTATCAAAGAGATGTTCAAAAGTATGGGAGTAGGCACCATGTCCAAGGTCATGTAGGAGAGCAGCTGTCATTGTCAAGAGAGACTCGGCAGGATTCCATTCCTCAGGATATTTTTCTTCAAAAATCTCTGTGATACGTCGTGCAATTTCATAGACTCCTAGACAGTGGGAGAAGCGGCTGTGCTCCCCCCCGTGGAAAGTATAACTGGAAGTTCCCAGTTGTTTGATACGACGCAAACGCTGAAATTCTTTTGTATTAATCAAGTCATAGATGATTTGATTATTGACATGGATGTAGTTGTGAACTGGGTCACGGAATACTTTTTCGTTCATATGACCATTATAGCAAAAAGCTAGAGTTTTTGGTAAAATAGTAGGACAAGAGACAAGAAAGAGGACTTGATGTGAAGATTCGGATGCGAAATAGGATTCAGTTTGATGAGCAGTTGGAAGTGATTGACCAACTCTATGACGTGGAAGTACATGAAAAGAGAGATTATAGCTATCTGCTTTTCTATAATGAGGAAAAGGAAAAAGTAGTTATTAAATTTCATGGTCAAGAACTGGTGATGAGCCGATTTTCCAATCCCAAGACCATTATGCGCTTTCTAAAGGATAGCGATAGTTTAGCCTATATTCCTACACCTATGGGTATGCAGGAGTTTATCATCCAAACGACTCATTATCAAGTTGATGGGCAAAAGATTGAGCTAGATTATCAACTACAAAATCAAGAGGGACATCCCTTTGCCAGCTATCAATTGGAAATTACTTGGGGCTAGGCTCATGTCTTTTTCAAATTTAGCTAGCTATCTTCTCGGATTAGCCTGCTAATGTGGTAGATTAGGCTAATTTTTGGTATAATAAAAGTTATGGAAATTGAAAAAACCAATCGTATGAATGCGCTCTTTGAATTTTATGCAGCGCTTTTGACAGACAAGCAAATGAACTACATAGAGCTCTACTACGCTGATGATTATAGCCTTGCTGAAATTGCCGAGGAGTTCGGTGTCAGTCGTCAGGCTGTCTATGATAATATCAAGCGGACGGAAAAGATTCTGGAAGATTATGAGATGAAATTGCACATGTACTCGGACTATATTGTTCGAAGTCAGATTTTTGATCAGATTTTGGAGCGCTATCCCAAGGATGACTTTCTGCAGGAGCAGATAGAAATTTTAACAAGCATTGATAATAGAGAATAAGAGGAAGAAAAATGGCATTTGAAAGTTTAACAGAACGTTTGCAGAACGTCTTTAAAAATCTACGTAAAAAAGGAAAAATCTCTGAATCTGATGTCCAAGAGGCGACTAAAGAGATTCGTTTGGCCTTGCTTGAGGCCGACGTTGCCTTGCCTGTTGTAAAGGACTTTATCAAGAAAGTTCGTGAGCGTGCAGTCGGGCATGAGGTCATTGATACACTTAATCCTGCGCAACAGATTATTAAAATCGTTGATGAGGAACTGACAGCTGTTTTAGGTTCTGATACGGCTGAGATTATCAAGTCTCCTAAGATTCCAACCATCATCATGATGGTCGGTTTGCAGGGGGCTGGTAAAACAACCTTTGCTGGTAAATTGGCCAACAAACTCAAGAAGGAAGAAAATGCCCGTCCTTTGATGATTGCGGCGGATATTTATCGTCCTGCTGCTATTGATCAGCTTAAGACCTTGGGACAACAGATTGATGTGCCGGTTTTCGCTCTTGGGACAGAGGTTCCAGCTATTGAGATTGTTCGTCAAGGTTTGGAACAAGCCCAATCCAATCATAATGACTATGTCTTGATTGATACGGCAGGTCGTTTGCAGATTGATGAGCTTTTGATGAATGAGCTTCGTGATGTGAAAGCATTGGCTCAACCAAACGAAATTCTGCTTGTCGTTGATGCTATGATTGGTCAAGAAGCGGCCAATGTTGCGCGTGAGTTCAATGCTCAGTTAGAAGTCACTGGGGTTATCCTTACTAAGATTGATGGGGATACTCGTGGTGGTGCGGCTCTGTCTGTTCGTCACATTACTGGAAAACCAATCAAGTTCACTGGTACGGGTGAAAAGATTACGGACATTGAAACCTTCCACCCAGACCGTATGTCAAGCCGTATCCTTGGCATGGGGGATATGCTCACTCTGATTGAGAAAGCTTCTCAAGAATACGATGAGCAAAAAGCCCTTGAAATGGCTGAGAAGATGCGTGAGAACACCTTTGATTTCAATGATTTCATCGATCAGTTGGATCAGGTGCAAAACATGGGGCCAATGGAAGACTTGCTCAAGATGATTCCAGGTATGGCTAACAATCCAGCCCTTCAAAACATGAAGGTGGATGAACGCCAGATTGCTCGCAAACGTGCTATTGTGTCTTCAATGACACCTGAAGAACGTGAAAATCCAGATTTGTTAAATCCGAGCCGTCGCCGTCGTATCGCAGCTGGTTCTGGAAATACATTTGTCGAAGTCAATAAATTCATTAAAGACTTTAACCAGGCTAAACAACTCATGCAGGGTGTCATGTCTGGGGATATGAACAAAATGATGAAGCAAATGGGAATCAATCCAAACAACCTTCCTAAAAATATGCCAAATATGGGAGGAATGGATATGTCTGCCCTGGAAGGAATGATGGGACAAGGTGGGATGCCTGACTTGTCAGCTCTCGGAGAAGCAGGAATGCCAGATATGAGCCAGATGTTTGGTGGTGGACTCAAAGGTAAAATCGGTGAGTTTGCTATGAAACAGTCCATGAAACGCATGGCTAACAAAATGAAGAAAGCAAAGAAGAAACGTAAGTAAGACAAGGGAAGGCCGCAGGGCTTTCCTTTTTTAGAAAGAAGAAAAATGAGCACTTCCGTAATTGGAAATGCTCGTTTTTGATGTGTTTAGACTCTTATACTCAATGAAAATTAAAGAGCAAACTAGGAAACTAGCCGCAGGTTGGTCAAATCACTGCTTTGAGGTTGTAGATAAGACTGACGAAGTCAGCTCAAAACACTGTTTTGAGGTTGCAGATAGAACTGACGAAGTCAGTAACATATATCTACGACAAGGAGACGTTGACGTGGTTTGAAGAGATTTTCGAAGAGTATTAGTCTTTATTTTCGTATGGCAAGATCAAGTTCAAGATGATTCCTGTCATGGCTGATAGGGCAGTACCTGAAAGGGTAACTGGACCAAGTTTAAGGATAGCTCCTCCAAGTCCAAGGACTAACATAGCACTTGCGATGATGAGGTTACGCATTTGACCAAAATCAACACGTTCTTTAATCAAGACTTTCAAACCGTTGCTGGCTATAACTCCATAGAGAAGGATTGACATACCACCAAGAACAGTTGACAAAGAGCCGAAAAAGGAACCAAAATGGTTCCTAAAACTATTATTAGTTACTTGCGCCAGATGTAGCGTCTGCGCCACCACCGTGACCTCCAGCATCACCTGCATCAGAAGCTCCAGATGTGGCATCTGCGCCACCGTGTCCTCCAGCAGGAGCTGCAGCATTTCCACCGACTAGACGTTGACCAGTCGTATTGAGGTACCAGTCAAGCCATGGTTGGAAATTAAAGATGATTTCATTGATTCCAGCATATGAACCATCTGGGTAATACATTGCTTGGTAATTGTGGGTATTAATAACGCCTTCTGGTGTTCCTGGCACAATTGTACGGACGTATTCTTGGTCCCCATTACGCAATACGCCGACAACCCATTCAACATTTTTCATTCTAGAGTCTGGCAATGAACCGTGTACAGTTCCTAAACGGTTTCCTGATTGAGCACGTACACGTTTACCAAACATTGTATCTGGGTCTTGGTGTGCGTTATTAAAGTACAAGAATTGGTTGTTATCATCTGCAAATGTCAACTCAAATGGCATTGCTTTCAAGAACATGTCAATTTGGTTAACTGTCAAGATACCATGGTCTAATTTAACGTAAGTATCTCCAGAAACAGCTCCAACAAGTTCAGCTGCTTTTTCTACCCATTCAGGATCGTCTGGATCAACACCTTGAATGGTAGTTGCAATTGAATTTGTACAATATAAATCTTCTGGTGCAATTGGTTTTGGTTTTTTCAATTTTGAAACGACTCCCACGTATTTTACAAAGTTGTCCAAGCATGTTTCAAGGAAATTAATAGTTCCTTCATTTGTGATATTGCCCTCTGCGTCAAATGCTTCTTTGGCTTTACCAAGAAGGAATTCGTTACCTGGAAGCGTATAGGCATTAACACCTGGAGCATCAAGAATCTTACGAAGGTGAACTTGGGCACGAGAAGTACCTTGGTCGTAGTAAGAAGCTCCCACAATCATGACTGGTTTGTTTTCAAATGGATGAACTTCGTATGAAAGCCATTCAAGAACAGATTTAAGAGAAGCTGAGATTGTGTGGTTGTGCTCAGGAGTAGCGATAATGACACCATCAGCACGTGTAATTCTGTTATACAAGAGACGCAATTGGAAACTTTCATCCCATTTTTCGTCTTGGTTAAACATTGGAACTTCATCAATTTCGAGGACTTCTAATTCAAATTTGAGTTTGAAGTGACGACGGATGAATTCCAAGAGTTTACGGTTATATGATTGATCGTAGTTTGATCCTACAAGTCCAACAAATTTCATTCTTTTTGGTCTCCTATCTTACAAATTTTCCCAGTCAAAGTCTTCAGCATCTTTGCGAAGTAGGGCTTGTGCGTTGCGCAATTTTTCTGTGATTTTTACAAAGATACGGAAGTCGTCAAAAGTGGCATCCAGTTTTTTAATAACATCAAGATCTACTAGATCTCCACTTGGATTAAAGGCTTGAAGAGAATGTGAAAGCAAGAATTCATCTGGAAGGACACTTGCTTTGATTTCTGGTGCGTTTAAGATTTGGCGAAGTTGTAATTGGGCGCGTGATGAACCAAGTGTACCGTAAGAAGCACCTGTAATCATGATTGGTTTGTTCAAGAGTGGGTAAATACCATAAGACAACCAAGCAAGAGCGCTCATCAAAACAGCTGGGATAGAGTGGTCGTACTCAGGAGTACCGATAATAACGCCATCTGCCTCTTCGATTTTAGCAGCGATTTCCAGAATTTCAGCAGGTACTTGCTTGTCAGCTGGCTTGTTAAAGACAGGGATATCCTTGATTTCAACAAGTTCAATTTCAGCTTTGTCAGCAAAGTGTTTTTGCATGTATTGAAGCAATTGACGGTTTGTAGAACGTTTTGAGTTTGTTCCAACAATAGCAATAAGTTTTAACATGAGATTTCCTTTCTCTTTTTACATAATACAATTTTAAAACTCCATTGAAACAGTTGTTTCTATAGAGTAGGAATTCCTGAAGAACAACTTAGGTGACCTTCCTTATCAATCAGAATCGCTTCGATTCCCTCCAAACTTTCGACTTGCCAAAGGATAGAAGCAGGTCTTTCTCCAAAGAGTCGAGTTGTCCAGATTTCACCATCAACTGACTTATCAGAGATGATTGTGAGACTAGCGAGTTCTGTTTCAACAGGATATCCTGTCTGACTGTCAAAAATATGATGGTAATCTTTTCCATCGACTGTCAGGTGACGTTCATAAATGCCTGAAGTCACGACAGATTGATTGATAACGGGGATGGTCATTAAGTGATTACCCCGAGGATTGGTTGGATCTTGAATCCCGATTTGCCAAGGTTGATTCCCTCTTGCCTGATTTTTTCCAATGGTCAGGATATTCCCTCCCAGATTAATCAAGGCAGAAGTCACACCCTCTTTCCTAAGAAATTGGGCAACCTTATCTGCACTATAACCCTTGGCTAAACAACCAAGATCGATTTTCATTCCTTTCTGTTTTAAAAACACAGTAGAAGTAGAAGAATCTAACTCGATATAATGAGGATTGATTAGAGGTAGCACCGATTCAATTTCTTGAGGTTGGGCGACCTTGGCATCTGAAAAACCGATACGCCAGGTTTGGATTAAGGGACCAATACTGATGTTGAGATGGCTAGAGGGCGCTAGGCTATGCTTTAAACCAAGTGAAATTAGTTCAAACAGGTCTGGATGAACCTTGACGGGGGCTATTCCAGCTTGATGATTGATTTCCATCAACTCAGATTCCTGACTATTGGCATTGAAGCGGTATTCGAGCTCTCTGAGTAAATCAAAGGATTTTTGGAGCAAGCTATCGGCTCGCTCATCCACTAATGAAATAGTGATAGTGGTTCCCATTAGGCGTTCAGAATGTGAACTAAGAGGCAAGCTACCAACTCCTTTCTCTTATGAAAAGAAGGTTGAAATATAGTAAATTTATGAAAAATGAACCCCTTACATTTTCTTTCCATGATACTAGCATACCATAAAGTCAGCGTTTTCACAAATAAAATTTGTAAAGATGTCAAGAAATATGCTCAAGAAATGAAGAAAAATTGCAAGAATCCGTGTTAAGATACAGATTATTTACATTTTTTTACAAAAAAATCGGGAAAATCAACAAAACTCTTGTAAACGCTAACAGTAAATGTTATACTAGAAGAGTAAATTTAAAATTGAAGGTAGGAATTTTTCTATGAGTAAAATCGTTGTAGTTGGTGCTAACCACGCTGGTACAGCATGTATTAATACTATGTTGGATAATTTTGGAAATGAGAACGAAATCGTTGTATTTGACCAAAACTCTAACATCTCTTTCCTAGGATGTGGAATGGCTCTTTGGATCGGTGAACAAATTGACGGTGCTGAAGGTTTGTTCTATTCTGATAAAGAAAAATTGGAAGCAAAAGGTGCTAAAGTTTACATGAACTCACCTGTTCTTTCAATTGACTACGACAACAAAGTTGTGACTGCAGAAGTTGAAGGTCAAGAACATAAAGAATCTTATGATAAATTGATTTTCGCTACAGGTTCTACACCAATCTTACCACCAATCGAAGGTGTTGAAATTGTTAAAGGCAACCGCGAATTTAAAGCAACTCTTGAAAACGTACAATTCGTTAAATTGTACCAAAATGCTGAAGAAGTTATCAATAAGCTTGCTGATAAGAGTAAACACCTTGATCGTATCGCTGTTGTTGGTGGTGGTTATATCGGTGTTGAACTTGCTGAAGCCTTTGAACGTCTTGGAAAAGAAGTTGTGCTTGTTGATATTGTAGATACTGTCTTGAACGGTTACTATGACAAAGACTTCACACAAATGATGGCCAAGAACTTGGAAGACCACAACATCCGTTTGGCTCTTGGTCAAACTGTTAAAGCAATCGAAGGCGATGGTAAAGTTGAACGCTTGATTACTGATAAAGAGATTTTCGATGTAGACATGGTTATCCTTGCAGTTGGTTTCCGTCCAAACACAGCCCTTGCTGATGGTAAGATTGAACTCTTCCGCAACGGTGCCTTCCTTGTAGACAAGAAACAAGAAACATCTATCCCAGGTGTATTTGCCGTTGGTGACTGTGCAACTGTCTATGACAATGCTCGTAAAGAAACTAGCTACATCGCTCTTGCTTCAAACGCTGTTCGTACTGGTATTGTTGGTGCTTACAACGCTTGTGGACATGAATTGGAAGGAATCGGTGTGCAAGGTTCAAACGGTATTTCAATCTACGGTCTTCACATGGTTTCAACTGGTTTGACTCTTGAAAAAGCGAAAGCTGCTGGTTACAATGCAACTGAAACAGGCTTTAACGATCTTCAAAAACCAGAATTCATGAAACATGATAACCATGAAGTAGCAATTAAGATTGTCTTTGACAAAGATAGCCGTGAAATTCTTGGTGCACAAATGGTTTCACACGATTCTGCAATCAGTATGGGAATCCACATGTTCTCACTTGCTATCCAAGAGCATGTAACAATTGATAAATTGGCATTGACAGACCTATTCTTCTTGCCACACTTCAACAAACCTTACAACTACATCACAATGGCTGCACTTACAGCTGAAAAATAAAATTTGATGAACTATCTGGCCTTAAGTTAAGGTCAGATAGTTTTTTAGTCAATCTGTACCCATACAATTATGATTTTTTTATCTTGTGATTCATTCTGTTCTGACTTAAAATGAAAAGGTAGCTACCAATACAAATAATGAGGATAAAGAAATGACTGAAAATCGTTATGAATTAAATAAAAACTTGGCACAGATGCTTAAAGGTGGGGTTATCATGGACGTTCAAAATCCTGAACAGGCCCGTATTGCAGAGGCTGCAGGTGCGGCAGCTGTGATGGCCTTGGAGCGGATTCCAGCTGATATTCGTGCAGCTGGTGGTGTTTCCCGTATGAGTGATCCAAAGATGATTAAGGAAATCCAAGAAGCGGTTAGTATTCCAGTAATGGCCAAGGTTAGAATCGGGCATTTTGTTGAGGCTCAGATTTTAGAGGCTATTGAAATTGACTATATCGATGAGAGTGAAGTTCTATCTCCAGCTGACGACCGTTTCCATGTGGACAAGAAAGAATTCCAAGTTCCTTTTGTTTGTGGTGCCAAGGACTTGGGTGAAGCCTTGCGTCGTATCGCTGAAGGTGCTTCTATGATTCGTACAAAAGGAGAGCCGGGTACGGGGGATATCGTCCAAGCTGTTCGTCATATGCGTATGATGAATCAGGAAATTCGCCGAATTCAAAACCTACGTGAGGACGAGCTTTATGTTGCTGCTAAGGACTTGCAAGTCCCTGTAGAATTGGTTCAATATGTCCATGAACATGGGAAATTGCCAGTTGTAAACTTCGCAGCTGGAGGCGTTGCAACGCCAGCAGATGCTGCGTTGATGATGCAATTAGGGGCAGAGGGTGTCTTTGTCGGTTCAGGTATTTTTAAGTCAGGCGATCCTGTTAAACGAGCGAGTGCCATTGTTAAGGCTGTGACTAACTTCCGTAATCCTCAAATCCTAGCTCAAATCTCTGAAGATCTAGGAGAAGCCATGGTTGGTATAAATGAAAATGAGATCCAAATCCTCATGGCTGAGCGAGGAAAATAGATGAAAATTGGAATATTGGCCTTGCAAGGTGCCTTTGCAGAACATGCAAAAGTACTAGATCAATTAGGTGTTGAGAGTGTTGAAATCAGAAATCTAGATGATTTTCAGAAACATCAGAGTGACTTGTCGGGTTTGATATTACCTGGAGGTGAGTCTACAACCATGGGCAAGCTCTTACGAGACCAGGATATGTTGCTTCCCATCCGAGAAGCCATTCTATCTGGTTTACCAGTGTTTGGGACCTGTGCGGGTTTAATTTTGCTGGCTAAGGAAATCATTTCTCAGAAAGAAAGTCATCTTGGAACTATGGATATGGTGGTCGAGCGCAATGCCTATGGGCGCCAACTAGGGAGTTTCTATACGGAAGCAGAATGTAAGGGAGTTGGTAAGATTCCAATGACTTTTATTCGCGGTCCTATTATCAGTAGTGTTGGAGAGGATGTAGAAATTCTAGCAACAGTGAACAATCAAATCGTTGCAGCCCAAGAAAAAAATATGCTGGTGACCTCTTTTCATCCAGAATTGACTGATGATGTGCTCTTGCACCAGTACTTTCTCAATATGTGTAAAGAAAAGATAGTAGAATAAAAAGTGATAAATCAAGTTTTGATTCGCTCTTTCCAAAGAATTATTTTTTAAGTTATCTGGCAGCATTCTGTGAATTTATATTTATTTACGATAAATTAGAAAAGAATGATCGTTGGAATAAAGCTTATATACTGAATGTAGTGTTCAAGTGTCTTTTATTGAAAGCACTTAAAAAACGATGTATAAGATTGAGCAAAAAAATCACTTCGAAAATAGCAAAAAACGAGTATCCCCACAGATGGAGATACTCGTTATATTATGTATGAAGCTATGAGTCTGTCTTGCTCCATAAGATGCTCGTCGAAGTTTATACCAAAAAAACTCCAAACGCGACACAATAAAGGAGATTAAGACAATTTTAAAGCTTTTTTGAGATGTGGGTAATGAGTTAAAATCAATGGCGTTTAAACAGGGTGAAAAGGGTCAGTACATTTTACAACGTTTTTTATTTTATTCTTTGGTATTCTTTTGCAAAAAAAGAATACAACATTTTGTTGTATCCTAAATATTAAATCAAGTCCTGAATTTTCTTAAGTTTTTATCATATTTTCTGTTATAATTAAGGTGCCTTAAGAAAAATAATGAAAAAACTAAATGTTTTTCATATAGTTTTCATTTTTTGTGTTATAATTAAGGTGCCTTAAGAAAAATATTAAGGTACCTTAAGAAAAATATTAAGGTGTCTTAAGAAAAATAATGAAAAAACTAAATGTTTTTCATATAGTTTTCATTGTTTTAATAGTTTAAAGTCAATCTTATTTTTCTCTAATAGAAAATAATGAAAAAGTAGGTTTAGAAAGAGGTAAGTATCTATGTCTTCTCATAAAAAAGTGTCACTCTCTGAGATTAATCAATCTATCGATACTCCAAATAACAATCATTTCTGGCAAAATTTAAAGGCCTTTTTAGGTCCGGGTGCTCTTGTCGCAGTTGGTTATATGGATCCAGGAAACTGGATTACCAGTGTAGTCGGTGGTGCTTCCTATAAGTATAGTCTCTTGTTTGTTATCTTGATTTCATCTCTCATTGCCATGCAACTTCAGCAGATGGCAGGAAAGCTTGGTATTGTAACCCAGATGGACCTGGCTCAAGCAACGGCTCATCATTCACCTAAATGGCTTCGTTATAGTCTATGGGTGATTTTAGAATTAGCCTTGATGGCGACAGATCTGGCAGAAGTTCTAGGTTCAGCGATTGCTCTCAATCTTCTCTTTAAGATTCCGATTATGATAGCAATTCTCTTGACCGTGTTGGATGTTTTTCTCTTATTGCTTCTGATGAAATTTGGCTTTAAGAAGATTGAAGCTATTGTGACAACACTGATTTTAACCATTCTAGCAATTTTTACCTATCTGGTAGCTTTGTCACATCCAAGCTTCCAAGGAATCGTTGAGGGTTATCTACCGAATGCAACCTTATTTGAAAGTCCCTTGCCAGGGCATGAAAGTCAATTAACCTTGGCACTAGGGATCGTGGGAGCAACGGTTATGCCCCATAACCTCTATTTGCATTCTTCCTTGTCTCAAACTCGGAAAATCAATCACAAGGACAAGAATGATGTTCGAAAAGCCGTGCGCTTTATGACCTGGGATTCAAATCTCCAATTATCCTTGGCCTTTGTGGTTAACTCCCTTCTATTAATTCTCGGGGCGGCTCTCTTTTTCGGCCATGCATCTGAGATTTCTGCCTTCTCTCAAATGTATAATGCCTTGCAGGATTCTACTATTGCAGGAGCTATAGCTAGCTCGACCTTATCAACCTTGTTTGCCTTGGCTTTATTAGCCAGTGGTCAAAATTCGACGATTACGGGTACCTTGACTGGACAAATCGTTATGGAAGGTTTCTTGCATATGAGATTACCTCAATGGTTCATTCGTTTGGCAACTCGTCTCTTTGCCTTGTTGCCTGTCATGATTGTAGCGGTTCTGTTTGGTCATCAGGAAAAAACATTGGATCAGTTATTGGTTTATTCACAAGTCTTTCTTTCGATTGCTCTTCCATTTTCAATCTTCCCACTGATTTATCTAACTTCTAAGAAATCACTGATGGGAGAATTTACCAATGCCAAATGGAATACCATCCTTGGCTATATCGTTTCCATTATCTTAACAATTCTCAATGTGAAATTGTTATTTGATATTTTCTAAGAAATTCACCCGAGTTATAAAACAAGCATATAAGAAAAAAGATACCCAAGATTTCTTGGGTATCTTTTTTAAAATAAACGGAAGACATGGGATTCGAACCCACGCACGCTGTTACACGCCTACCGCGTTTCCAACACGGCCTCTTAAGCCTCTTGAGTAATCTTCCAATACTTACTCAAATAGTCTACCATAAAGGCTCTCATCTTGCAATAAAAATTCTAGAAATAAGAAAAATGATAGATTGTGAAAGAAAATGATAAAAAATGCTTGACTTTGAAAGAAAGTATGATAGAATGAATAGTGTAAACGATAACAGGAGGTGATTCAGTGTTAAAAACAGAGCGTAAACAACTGATTTTAGAGGAGTTAAATCAACATCATGTAGTTTCTCTAGAGAAATTAGTTAGTTTGTTAGAAACGTCAGAATCAACGGTTCGAAGAGACTTGGATGAGTTGGAAGCGGAAAACAAGCTTCGTCGCGTGCATGGTGGAGCAGAATTGCCCCATTCCTTGCAGGAAGAAGAAACCATTCAAGAAAAATCTGTCAAAAACCTTCAAGAGAAAAAGCTACTTGCTCAGAAAGCAGCCTCTCTCATCAAGGAACAAGATGTCATCTTTATCGATGCTGGAACAACAACTGCTTTTTTGATCCATGAATTGGTCAATAAGAATATTACTGTTGTGACAAATTCGATTCACCATGCCGCACAGTTGGTTGAAAAGCAGATTCCAACTGTCATGGTTGGAGGAAGTGTCAAGATGGCAACAGATGCTAGCATCGGGGGCGTTGCTCTTAACCAGATTAACCAATTGCACTTTGACCGTGCCTTTATCGGGATGAATGGTGTGGACGATGGCTATTATACGACTCCTGATATGGAGGAGGGAGCTGTTAAGCGTGCTATTTTAGAAAATGCCAAACAGACCTATGTCTTGGTGGATTCGTCAAAAATTGGACAAACTTGCTTTGCCAAGGTAGCACCACTCAAACGAGCTATTGTTATCACAAGTCAAGGGCATGAGCTCTTGCAGGCTATTAAGGAGAAAACGGAGGTAATAGAAGTATGATTTATACAGTCACACTCAATCCATCCATTGACTATATCGTTCGTTTGGACCAAGTCCAAGTTGGTAGTGTCAATCGTATGGACAGTGATGATAAGTTTGCTGGAGGGAAAGGAATCAATGTTAGCCGTGTCTTGAAACGCTTGGATATTCCAAATACAGCGACTGGATTTATCGGAGGTTTTACTGGTGAATTTATCACAGATACTCTGGCAGAGGAAGAAATTGAGACACGTTTTGTCCAAGTGGCAGAAGATACTCGTATCAATGTCAAGATCAAAGCAGACCAAGAAACAGAAATCAACGGAACGGGTCCAACTGTTGAACCGGATCAGTTAGAAGAATTGAAAGCTATTCTTTCAAGTTTAACAGCAGAAGATACAGTTGTCTTTGCAGGTTCAAGTGCTAAAAATCTAGGCAATGTTATCTATAAGGATTTGATTGCCTTGACACGTCAGACAGGTGCGCAAGTCGTTTGTGATTTTGAAGGACAGACCTTGATTGATAGTTTGGACTACCAGCCACTTTTGGTCAAACCAAACAATCATGAACTTGGAGCGATTTTTGGAGTGAAACTCGAAAGTTTAGATGAAATTGAGAAATACGCTCGTGAGTTACTGGCTAAAGGTGCTCAAAACGTCATTATTTCTATGGCTGGTGACGGTGCTCTTCTTGTCACATCTGAGGGAGCTTACTTCGCAAAACCTATCAAGGGAACAGTCAAAAATTCAGTTGGAGCTGGTGACTCTATGGTTGCTGGATTTACAGGTGAATTTGTCAAATCAAAAGACGCAGTAGAAGCCTTCAAATGGGGGGTTGCTTGTGGAACAGCAACCACCTTCTCAGATGACTTGGCAACAACAGAATTTATTAAAGAAACATATGAAAAAGTTGAGGTAGAAAAACGATGAAAATTCAAGACCTATTGAGAAAAGATGTCATGTTGCTGGATTTGCAAGCAACTGAAAAAACAGCTGTCATCGAAGAGATGATTAAAAGCTTGACAGATCACGGTTATGTGACAGATTTTGAAACCTTTAAAGAAGGAATTTTGGCGCGTGAAGCTTTGACTTCTACTGGTTTGGGTGATGGAATTGCTATGCCTCACAGTAAAAATGCTGCTGTAAAGGAAGCTACTGTTCTCTTTGCTAAGTCAAACAAGGGTGTTGACTACGAAAGTTTAGACGGACAAGCAACTGATCTCTTCTTTATGATTGCTGCTCCAGAAGGTGCCAATGATACTCACTTAGCAGCCTTGGCAGAATTGTCTCAATACTTGATGAAAGACGGTTTTGCTGACAAACTTCGTCAAGCAACATCAGCTGACCAAGTTATCGAACTTTTTAACCAAGCTTCAGAAAAAGCTGAGGAGCCAGTTCAAGCACCTACCAATGACTCTGGTGACTTTATCGTTGCTGTTACAGCTTGTACAACAGGTATCGCTCACACTTACATGGCTCAAGAAGCCCTTCAAAAAGTGGCTGCTGAAATGGGTGTTGGAATTAAGGTCGAAACCAACGGTGCTAGCGGTGTTGGTAACCAACTAACTGCGGAAGACATTCGTAAGGCTAAAGCTGTTATCATCGCGGCAGACAAGGCAGTTGAAATGGATCGTTTCGATGGCAAACCATTGATCAATCGTCCAGTTGCTGACGGTATCCGTAAAACAGAAGAGTTAATTAACTTGGCTCTTTCAGGAGATGCTGAAGTTTATCGTGCTGCTAATGGAACAAAAGCTACAACAGCCTCTAACGAAAAACAAAGTCTTGGTGGTGCCTTCTACAAACACTTGATGAGTGGTGTATCGCAAATGTTGCCATTTGTTATTGGCGGTGGTATCATGATTGCCCTTGCCTTCTTGATTGACGGTGCTTTGGGTGTTCCAAATGAAAATCTTGGTAATCTTGGTTCCTACCATGAGCTAGCTTCTATGTTCATGAAAATTGGTGGAGCTGCCTTTGGTTTGATGCTTCCAGTCTTTGCAGGTTATGTTGCCTACTCTATCGCTGAAAAACCAGGTTTGGTAGCAGGTTTCGTGGCTGGTGCTATTGCCAAAGAAGGTTTTGCCTTTGGTAAAATTCCTTATGCCGCAGGTGGTGAAGCAACTTCAACTCTTGCAGGTGTCTCATCTGGTTTCCTAGGTGCCCTTGTTGGTGGATTTATCGCAGGTGCTTTAGTTCTTGCTATCAAGAAATACGTTAAAGTTCCTCGTTCACTTGAAGGTGCAAAATCAATCCTTCTTTTGCCACTTCTTGGAACAATCTTGACTGGATTTGTCATGCTAGCTGTTAATATCCCAATGGCAGCAATCAACACTGCTATGAATGACTTCCTAGGTGGTCTTGGAGGAGGTTCAGCTGTCCTTCTTGGTATCGTCCTTGGTGGAATGATGGCTGTTGACATGGGTGGACCAGTTAACAAAGCGGCTTATGTCTTTGGTACAGGTACGCTTGCAGCGTCTGTTTCTTCAGGTGGTTCTGTAGCCATGGCAGCAGTTATGGCTGGAGGAATGGTGCCACCACTTGCAATCTTTGTCGCAACTCTTCTTTTCAAAGATAAATTTACTAAGGAAGAACGCAACTCAGGTTTGACAAACATCATCATGGGCTTGTCATTTATCACTGAGGGAGCAATTCCATTTGGTGCCGCTGACCCAGCTCGTGCGATCCCAAGTTTCATCCTTGGTTCAGCAGTAGCAGGTGGACTCGTTGGTCTTACTGGTATCAAACTTATGGCGCCACACGGAGGAATCTTCGTGATTGCCCTTACTTCAAATGCTCTTCTTTACCTCGTTTCTGTATTGGTAGGAGCAATCGTAAGTGGTGTGGTTTATGGTTACCTACGCAAACCTCAAGCATAAAAATTAGATAGAAAATAAAAAGATTGGACCGCTTGGTGCAGTCTTTTTCTCTTTCCGAAATGCCTGTGAAATATGGTATAATAGAAGAATGGCAAACAAGAATACAAGTAAAACAAGACGGAGACCGTCTAAAGCAGAACTCGAAAGAAAAGAAGCGATTCAACGAATGTTGATTTCGTTGGGAATCGCCCTTTTATTGATTTTCGCAGCCTTCAAATTAGGGGCTGCAGGTATAACCCTTTACAATTTAATTCGCTTGCTGGTGGGTAGCCTAGCTTATCTGGCAATATTTGGTATCCTGCTCTACCTCTTCTTTTTCAAGTGGATACGAAAACAGGAAGGCCTCCTATCTGGCTTTTTCATTATATTTGCAGGCTTGCTCTTGATTTTTGAGGCCTACTTAGTTTGGAAATATGGTTTGGGCAAGTTCGTTCTAAAAGGAACCATGGCTCAGGTTGTGACAGATTTGGCTAGTTTTCGAACGACCAGTTTTGCTGGAGGGGGCTTGATTGGGGTTGCTCTTTATATTCCAACTGCCTTTCTCTTTTCAAATATCGGCACTTACTTTATTGGTTCTATCTTGATTTTAGTGGGGGCTCTTCTCGTCAGCTCTTGGTCTGTTTATGATGTTGCTGAATTTTTCAGTAGAGAATTTGCCAAATGGCGAGAAGGGCATGAGCGTCGAAAAGAGGAACGCTTTGTCAAACAAGAAGAAAAAGCTCGCCAAAAGGCTGAGGAAGAGGCTAGATTAGAAAAAGAAGAGGCTGAGAAAGGCTTGCTTAATATGCCTCCTGTCGATATGGAAACAGGTGAAATTTTGACAGAAGATGTTGTGCTTGACGTTCCACCTATTCCAGAAGAAGAGTGGGTGGAACCAGAAATCATCCTGCCTCAAGCTGAACTTGAATTCCCTGAAAAGGAAGATGGCTCTGATGATGAAGATGTTCAGGTTGATTTTTCAGCCAAGGAGGCTCTTGAATACAAACTTCCAAGCTTACAACTCTTTGCCCCAGATAAACCAAAAGACCAGTCTAAAGAGAAGAAAATCGTTCGTGAAAACATCAAAATCCTAGAAGAAACCTTTGCTAGCTTTGGTATCAAGGTAACGGTTGAACGGGCCGAAATTGGGCCATCAGTGACCAAGTATGAAGTCAAGCCAGCAGTAGGTGTAAGGGTCAACCGCATTTCCAATCTCGCAGATGATCTCGCTCTAGCCTTGGCGGCCAAGGATGTCCGAATCGAAGCACCTATCCCAGGGAAATCTTTAGTGGGAATCGAAGTACCTAACTCCGAGATTGCGACAGTTTCTTTCCGCGAACTATGGGAACAATCTCAAACGAAAGCAGAAAATCTCTTGGAAATTCCTTTAGGGAAGGCGGTTAATGGTACTGCAAGAGCTTTTGACCTTTCCAAAATGCCCCACTTGCTAGTTGCAGGTTCAACGGGTTCAGGGAAGTCAGTAGCTGTTAACGGCATTATCGCCAGCATCCTCATGAAGGCGAGACCTGACCAAGTTAAATTTATGATGGTCGATCCCAAGATGGTTGAGTTATCTGTTTACAATGACATTCCCCATCTCTTGATTCCAGTCGTGACCAATCCACGCAAGGCCAGCAAGGCCCTGCAAAAGGTTGTGGATGAAATGGAAAACCGTTATGAACTCTTTGCCAAGGTGGGAGTTCGGAATATTGCAGGCTTTAATGCCAAGGTAGAAGAGTTCAATGCCCAGTCTGAGTACAAGCAGATTCCGCTACCGCTCATTGTCGTGATTGTGGATGAGTTGGCTGACCTCATGATGGTTGCCAGCAAGGAAGTGGAAGATGCCATCATTCGTCTTGGGCAGAAGGCGCGTGCTGCAGGGATTCACATGATTCTTGCAACCCAGCGTCCATCCGTTGATGTCATATCTGGGTTGATTAAAGCCAATGTCCCATCTCGAGTGGCTTTTGCGGTATCATCAGGGACAGATTCCCGTACTATCTTGGATGAAAATGGAGCAGAAAAACTGCTTGGCCGAGGTGACATGCTCTTTAAACCGATTGATGAAAATCATCCAGTTCGTCTCCAAGGCTCCTTTATCTCGGATGATGATGTTGAACGCATCGTAAACTTTATCAAGGCTCAGGCAGATGCAGACTACGATGAGAGTTTTGATCCAGGTGAGGTTTCTGAAAATGACGGTGAATTTTCAGATGGTGAATCTGGTGGAGATCCGCTTTTTGAAGAAGCCAAGGCTTTAGTCATCGAGACCCAGAAAGCCAGTGCATCCATGATTCAGCGTCGTTTGTCAGTTGGATTTAACCGTGCGACCCGTCTCATGGAAGAACTGGAGATGGCAGGTGTCATCGGTCCAGCTGAAGGTACCAAACCAAGAAAAGTATTGCAACAATAAATTTCTCTCTTATACGGAAATGTGAACCTGACGTGATTTGAAGAGATTTTTGAAGCGGATTATCTATGATGTATAATTAATTGAATCTAAAATAGTATGAAACGACTTTTAAAGCATGAAATTGATTTGGATTCCCTAATAAATTTGTTCACATTTTATTCAAACACTATATCAAGCTGAAACAGGTTTAGAATTTCTTTTAGATATATGAAGACTCCCCTTATAGTTTCTAGTGAATATTTGTTTTTCACTAGAAACTATAAGGGGAGCTTTTGTACTCATGTATGAGATAGATTTCTCTTTTTTGTTTTATTAAACTGCATAGCTCACTTTTCATTAGGAATAAGCTATTGTATTCGCTAGATGTTAGCTGACATCAATTCACTACTGTTTAAAATTTTGAGAGTTTTGCAGTTTTTGAGTTCAGTTTCTGTTTATTCACCAAAGAAAAATGGTGGGGCGAACCGTTTCAGCTCTTCAAAGCAATGTTGGGCTGCCTCTGCATCTTCACAGATGACAAGGCAGACATCATCACCACAGAGGGTAGCGATAGCGTCAGGGAAACTCAAAGCATCAATGATAGAACCAAATGATTGAGCCAGTCCAGGAAGGGTTTTTAGTAGAACTTGATGTTGAACTGGGCGCATCAAGACAAGGGCATCTTCCATGTAGAGTTCAAGACGTTTTTCCCATTTTGAGATAGAGCCTGTATTGAGCACATAGTAAGAGTTGTCTTCTTCTCGTACTTTTGAGAGGTTCATACTTTTAATATCCCTCGAAAGTGTAGCTTGTGTAACTTGAATGTCATTATCAGCAAGAAGGGCTTGCAACTCAGCCTGTGTATGAATCTTGTTTTTTGCAACAAGAGCGCGTATGAGTTGGTGTCGGTGTTCAGATTTATTCATAATAATTTAACTCCTTTTTTAGTGAGGTATGGTAAGAGTAGACTGTTCAAGATCGACAGTCAAGTGGTAGTCGGTATTGTCACGGATTGTGATTTCAAAGTCAGTCGTATAGAGGACTAAACGAAGAGTATCTCCTTCTTTTAACTTGTAAATAGTAGGTTGTAGTTCAAATTGCACATCCATCCATTCATCTGCAGTAATATCCTCTACTAACAGTAAATCATTTCTATTTTGTAAATTGATGTAGCCTTTTGTCACGACTCGCTGTGCATCTGGCCTAAATGGTAATTCACAGAGATTTTCCAACATGTGGTAGCGTCCATTATCAATGGTTCTAGCACCTAAAACAGCAGGATAAGGTTTTAGGTATTTCTTTTGACCAAGTTCCAGTAGTTGAGCAGATAAAAGCCCCTTGTTTGTGCTGGATTTGATACGAAGATTAAGTTGAGCTCGACCGTTCAAGTGAAGATCCTTAGTCACAGGAAGGTCAATAGTAATCTGATTGGCTTTTCCTTGATAGAGTTCTGTATTGAAGGTTTGGTAGGTTTTACCATAGCGCTCAAAATCCTTATCTGGATACTGGTTTTGAATGACTTTCTCTTCTTGACCAAGTGAGAAGGTTTCAAAGTTTTCTTGCCCACCGAAGTTATCAAGTGATAACCAAGTCTGAGGGGCTGTATTGTCCTGCCAGATAACAGTAGGAAGTTGGAAATCTGTATCTTGTCCTAGTAATTTCTTTGTCAACAAAGCATTCATGGACTCACGGAAGTCAATGGATTGCCAGTTGTTCATGTAAACATGGGCACCATTATGGAAAAAGAGATGCTTGTGTATATGAGCAGGGAGAGCATGGAACATCTGGTAAACATGAAGTGGTTTAACATTCCAATCCTGAGACCCGTGGGTAAAGACAACCTCTGCTTTTACCTTATGGGCATTGAGCAGATAATTACGGTCATGCCAAAACTGGTTATAGTCGCCAGTCTTGCGATCCAGTTGTTCCTTTACTTTTTCTAAGTCAGCTTGGTGAGCTTCATTGCCACGGATATAGTCGCCAGCCAAGAGATTACGAGAATAGGTTAACTCAGCAAGGGAGTCAAAGTCCTCACCTGGATAGCCACCTGGGCTGGTCACTAGACCGTTTTCACGGTAGTAGTTGTACCATGAAGAAATGCCAGCCTCAGCAATGATAACCTCTAAACCATCGACTCCTGTAGTCGCAAGACCATTGGACATTGTACCTAGATAAGAAAGTCCAGTTGTGGCTACTTTTCCATTTGACCAGTCAGCCTTGACTTGACGCTGGCGCGTGTGGTCGGTAAAGGCACGGCAACGACCATTAAGCCAGTCGATGACATTTTTATAAGCTTCGATTTGTTGGTAGTCTCCGTTAGTCATGAAACCAGTAGAGTCTTTGGTACCAACACCTGAAACATAGAGATTGGCAAAACCTCGTGGGAGGAAGTAGTCGTTGAGTGTATAGCTAGAGTTGATGTGAGTTAGCTTTTCCTCAGCTTCTGACACAAGATCAGCTTGGCCTTGAGGCTGGACGAGATTGAGTTGAGGTTCCTCTAGTTCAATCTTATGAGCAGGTTTAACCTCAAGCTCGCCCTCCATCTTGTAGAGAGCCTTGTCACTAGCCTTGTCATTTGTTCCCTGATGATAGGGACTGGCTGTCATGATGGCAGGGATTTGCCCCTCATAACGAGGACGAATAATGCTGACCTTGACTAGGTCTGGTAGAGCTTTTTGGTCAGTATCGACACGAGACTCAACGTAGACCACTTCACGGATGACATCATGGCTAGAAAAAGTAGCCAAACTCTTGCCGTTAAAGTAGTGGTAGTCATTATCCTCCGGAATAAGACCATCACTAACAAGTTGGTCGATAAGAGTATTTCCCTTTTTGGTGCGAGTATTGAGTAACTGATAGAGATTTTCAATCAAGTCACCATATACAATGGGAAAACCAGTCTCTTTACGAAAAGCTTCACTATCTTCGAAGTCAACCAAATAAGAAAAGCCTAAAAGTTGAAAAGCAACAGTATAAAAAATATCTGCTGTCAGTTCATCTTTTGATTGAAAAAATGTCAGCAGGTCTGTTTTTTTATCAGCCGCTAGGATGGAAAGTGGATAGTTGGTGTCTTGATAAGTGAAAAAGAAACGACTTAAAAAAGCCTCCAACATCTTTTTATTTGTTGACTCAGATGGAAAATCAAATCCATACTTTTTTAATTCATATAAAATAGTATCTCTTGGAAGTGATAAATAGCTGAATTGATTAAAGCGCATAAAACCTCCTTGTAAAATAATAATTAAGGTTATTATATCAAAAAAATAGGAGAAAGGGAATTATTAAGTGAGAAAGAAATTAATTAAAGAATAATGAATATTATTTATATGAAAAACAGGTACAACTCTATAGTTCAAAACAAGTTATAATAGTAAATAGATTAACTAGATGTATCTTTCTGTTTTAAAAGATATATTCACTTCTTGGGATAAAAAAGTAAAAAAATTACCGGATCATTTGATTCTTTAAATGTATTTTTGCTTTTTTCATTCAAAAAATTTTACTTTAAGGATAAAATAGAGATAGAAGTCATTGCTTTTGTCTTTCTCTTTTTGAAAATGGTATAATATAGTGAGAAGGATAGAGGAGAAGTGTAAATTGATCGCACAACTAGATACAAAAACAGTCTATAGTTTTATGGAGAGCGTCATTTCGATCGAAAAGTATGTGAGAGCAGCTAAAGAATACGGCTACACTCATCTGGCTATGATGGATATTGATAATCTTTATGGTGCTTTTGACTTTCTAGAGGTTACAAAAAAATATGGCATTCATCCTTTATTAGGGCTTGAAATGACTGTATTTGTGGATGATCAGGAAGTGAATCTACGCTTTTTAGCTCTATCTAGTGTGGGCTATCAGCAGTTGATGAAGCTTTCAACAACCAAGATGCAGGGGGAGAAAAGTTGGTCAGTCTTGTCCCAGTACCTGGAGGATATCGCGGTAATTGTGCCTTATTTTGAAGAGCTTGAATCACTAAATCTAGGCTGTGATTACTATATAGGGGTTTACCCAGAAACACTGGCAAGCGAATTTCATCATCCAATCTTGCCCCTCTATCGGGTAAATGCCTTTGAAAGCAGGGATAGAGAAGTTCTGCAAGTCTTAACAGCAATTAAAGAAAACCTACCGCTTAGAGAAGTTCCATTGCGCTCGCGACAAGATGTCTTTATATCAGCAAGTTCTTTAGAAAAATTATTCCTAGAACGTTTTCCGCAAGCCTTGGACAATTTAGAAAAGCTTATTTCAGGTATTTCTTACGACTTGGATACTAGTCTAAAATTGCCTCGTTTTAATCCAGCAAGGCCAGCAGTAGAAGAGTTGAGAGAACGCGCTGAGCTTGGGCTTGCTCAGAAGGGGTTGACTAGTAAAGAATATCAAGACCGTCTAGACCAAGAATTGGCTGTTATTCATGATATGGGCTTTGATGATTATTTCTTGGTTGTCTGGGATTTGCTGCGTTTTGGACGTTCGAATGGCTATTATATGGGAATGGGGCGAGGTTCCGCAGTTGGTAGCTTGGTTTCCTATGCTTTAGACATTACAGGGATTGACCCAGTAGAGAAAAATCTGATTTTTGAACGCTTTCTCAATCGTGAACGCTATACCATGCCTGATATTGATATTGATATTCCTGATATTTATCGTCCAGATTTTATCAGGTATGTTGGCAATAAATATGGCAGTAAACATGCGGCTCAAATCGTTACTTTTTCAACCTTTGGAGCCAAGCAAGCTCTACGAGATGTCTTGAAACGCTTTGGTGTGCCAGAGTATGAATTATCTGCAATTACCAAGAAAATCAGTTTTCGTGATAATCTTAAGTCAGCCTATGAAGGGAACCTACAGTTTCGTCAGCAAATCAATAGTAAGTTAGAATACCAAAAAGCCTTTGAAATTGCCTGCAAGATAGAGGGCTATCCAAGACAAACCTCAGTCCATGCGGCTGGTGTTGTAATTAGTGACCAAGATTTGACAGACTATATCCCACTAAAGCATGGTGATGAAATTCCACTGACTCAATATGATGCTCATGGAGTTGAAGCTAGTGGGCTTTTGAAAATGGACTTTCTGGGACTACGAAATTTGACCTTTGTCCAGAAGATGCAAGAGTTGCTTGCTGAATCAGAAGGTATTCATCTGAAAATAGAAGAAATTGATTTGGAAGACAAAGAAACGCTAGCTCTTTTTGCTTCTGGCAATACAAAAGGTATCTTTCAATTTGAGCAACCTGGTGCCATTCGCTTGCTCAAACGTGTTCAACCAGTCTGTTTTGAAGATGTCGTAGCGACTACTTCCCTAAATAGGCCAGGTGCTAGTGACTACATCAATAATTTTGTGGCAAGAAAACATGGGCAGGAAGAAGTGACTGTTCTGGATCCAGTACTGGAGGATATTTTGGCTCCAACCTACGGCATTATGCTCTATCAGGAGCAGGTTATGCAGGTTGCTCAGCGATTTGCTGGATTTAGTCTTGGGAAAGCCGATATTTTGCGCCGAGCTATGGGGAAAAAGGATGCCTCTGCCATGCATGAGATGAGGGCTTCTTTTATTCAAGGTTCATTAGAAGCTGGACATACTGCGGAAAAGGCAGAGCAGGTCTTTGATGTCATGGAGAAGTTTGCAGGTTATGGTTTTAACAGGTCACATGCCTATGCCTACTCAGCCTTGGCCTTTCAGTTGGCTTATTTCAAAACGCATTATCCAGCCATTTTTTATCAGGTCATGTTGAATTCCGCCAACAGTGATTACTTAACAGATGCCTTAGAAGCAGGCTTTGAAGTAGCGCCTCTGTCCATCAACACCATTCCTTATCACGATAAAATTGCCAACAAGGCCATCTATCTAGGATTGAAATCGATTAAGGGAATCAGCAAGGATTTGGCACTTTGGATTATTGAAAATAGACCCTATTCTAACATTGAAGATTTTATAGCTAAATTACCTGAGAATTATTTGAAACTTCCTCTGCTAGAACCTTTGGTAAAAGTTGGTCTTTTCGATTCATTTGAAAAAAATCGCCAAAAAGTATTCAATAATTTAGTTAATCTATTTGAATTTGTAAAAGAGTTAGGAAGTTTGTTTGGAGATACTATTTATAGTTGGCAGGAATCGGAAGATTGGACAGATCAAGAAAAATTCTATATGGAACAAGAGCTTTTAGGGATAGGTGTCAGCAAACATCCCCTACAAGCTATTGCAAGTAAGGCTATTTACCCGATTACCCCAATTGGGAATTTGTCAGAAAATAGCTACGCTATTATTTTGGTTGAAGTTCAGAAGATAAAAGTAATTCGTACCAAAAAGGGCGAAAACATGGCTTTCTTACAGGTAGATGATAGTAAGAAAAAATTGGATGTCACTCTCTTTTCAGACTTATATCGTCAGGTTGGGCAGAAAATAAAAGAGGGAGCCTTCTACTATATAAAAGGAAAAATACAGTCACGTGATGGCCGTTTGCAAATGATTGCACAAGAAATAAGAGAAGCAGTCGCTGAACGTTTTTGGATACAGGTGAAGAATCATGATTCCGATCAAGAAATTTCACGTATTTTAGACCAGTATAAAGGCCCAATCCCAGTCATCATCAGGTATGAAGAGGAACAGAAAACAATCGTTTCTCCCCATCATTTTGTAGCTAAATCCAATGAATTAGAAGCGAAATTGAATGAAATTGTTATGAAAACGATTTATCGCTAAAAATACGGAAAATAGAAGAATTTTAAAATCAAATGTGGTATAATCAATAAGAATGTTAAAAGAAAAAGGAGCATAAACCAATATGAAACGTATTGCTGTTTTGACTAGTGGCGGAGACGCACCTGGTATGAACGCTGCTATCCGTGCAGTTGTTCGTCAAGCAATTTCAGAAGGAATGGAAGTGTTTGGTATCTATGACGGATATGCTGGTATGGTTGCCGGTGAAATTCATCCCCTAGATGCAGCTTCAGTAGGAGACATCATTTCTCGTGGTGGTACTTTCCTTCACTCAGCTCGTTACCCAGAGTTCGCTCAACTTGAAGGGCAACTTAAAGGGATTGAGCAATTGAAAAAACACGGAATTGAAGGTGTAGTTGTTATCGGTGGTGACGGATCTTACCACGGCGCTATGCGTTTGACTGAACATGGCTTCCCAGCTATCGGTCTTCCAGGTACAATCGATAACGATATCGTTGGTACTGACTTTACAATCGGTTTTGACACAGCGGTTACAACTGCTATGGATGCTATCGATAAGATTCGTGATACATCATCAAGTCACCGTCGTACTTTTGTTATTGAAGTTATGGGACGTAACGCTGGTGATATCGCTCTTTGGGCTGGTATTGCAACTGGTGCTGATGAAATCATCATTCCTGAAGAAGGATTCAAGATTGCAGATATCGTAGAAAGCATTAAATGTGGTTATGAGTGTGGTAAAAAACACAATATCATCGTCTTGGCAGAAGGTGTGATGTCAGCAGCTGAATTTGGTAAAAAACTAAAAGAAGCTGGGGATACAAGCGACCTTCGTGTGACAGAACTTGGACATATTCAACGTGGTGGTTCTCCAACTGCGCGTGACCGTGTATTGGCGTCACGTATGGGTGCGCATGCTGTTAAACTTCTTAAAGAAGGTATCGGTGGTGTTGCGGTTGGTATCCGTAACGAAAAAATGGTTGAAAATCCAATTCTTGGAACTGCAGAAGAAGGAGCATTGTTTAGCCTTACTGCAGAAGGTAAGATTGTTGTTAACAACCCACACAAAGCCGACATTGAGCTATCTAGCTTGAATAAGAGCTTGTCATAATTTACAATTTAGTTAATAAGACCAAAAAGGTCATATATATAAAGGAGTCACAAAAATCATGAACAAACGTGTAAAAATCGTTGCAACTTTGGGTCCTGCGGTAGAAATCCGTGGTGGTAAAAAATTCGGTGAGGACGGATACTGGGGTGAAAAACTTGATGTTGAAGCTTCAGCTAAAAACATTGCTAAATTGATTGAAGCTGGTGCTAACACATTCCGTTTCAACTTCTCACACGGTGACCACCAAGAACAAGGTGAGCGTATGGCAACTGTTAAACTTGCTGAAAAACTTGCAGGTAAAAAAGTTGGTTTCCTTCTTGATACAAAAGGACCAGAAATCCGTACAGAATTGTTCGAAGGTGAAGCTAAAGAGTATTCATACAAAACTGGTGAGAAAATCCGTGTTGCAACTAAACAAGGAATCAAATCAACTCGTGAAGTGATTGCATTGAACGTTGCTGGTGCTCTTGATATCTATGATGATGTTGAAGTTGGTCGTCAAGTTTTGGTTGACGATGGTAAACTTGGTCTTCGTGTGGTTGCTAAAGATGATGCAACTCGTGAATTTGAAGTTGAAGTTGAAAACGATGGTATCATCGCTAAACAAAAAGGTGTGAACATCCCTAACACTAAAATTCCTTTCCCAGCTCTTGCTGAACGTGATAACGACGATATCCGTTTCGGTCTTGAACAAGGTATCAACTTCATCGCTATTTCATTCGTACGTACTGCAAAAGACGTGAACGAAGTTCGTGCAATCTGTGAAGAAACTGGAAACGGACATGTTCAATTGTTCGCTAAAATCGAAAACCAACAAGGTATCGATAACTTGGATGAAATCATCGAAGCTGCTGATGGTATCATGATCGCTCGTGGTGACATGGGTATCGAAGTACCATTCGAAATGGTTCCAGTTTACCAAAAAATGATCATCACTAAAGTGAACGCTGCAGGTAAAGTTGTTATCACTGCAACAAACATGCTTGAAACAATGACTGAAAAACCACGTGCAACTCGTTCAGAAGTATCAGACGTATTTAACGCTGTTATCGATGGAACTGACGCAACAATGCTTTCAGGTGAGTCTGCAAACGGTAAATACCCACTTGAGTCAGTAACTACAATGGCTACAATCGATAAGAACGCTCAAACTCTTCTTAACGAATACGGACGTTTGAACTCAGATTCATTCGAACGTAACTCTAAGACAGAAGTAATGGCTTCAGCTGTTAAAGATGCTACTAACTCAATGGATATTAAATTGGTTGTAACTCTTACTAAGACAGGTCACACTGCACGTTTGATCTCTAAATACCGTCCAAATGCTGACATCTTGGCATTGACATTCGACGAATTGACAGAACGTGGATTGATGTTGAACTGGGGTGTTATCCCAATGTTGACAGATGCTCCATCTTCAACTGACGATATGTTCGAAATTGCTGAACGTAAAGCAGTTGAAGCAGGTCTTGTAGAATCTGGTGACGATATCGTTATTGTTGCTGGTGTACCAGTTGGAGAAGCTGTTCGTACAAACACAATGCGTATCCGTACAGTACGTTAATTAATAGAAAAATAGCCTATCGTATCAAGCTGTCTAGCCTGTATGATGGGCTTTTTTGTATATGGGAAAAGTTTTCTACTTTTGATTTAATGCAACTGTAGCTAAAGAGTAAATCGTTGCTTGTTCCATACTTTTTGTGATGTGAGTATAAATCTGATTGGTAGTCTTTTTGTCTTCATGCCCAAGCCATGACATGATAGCTTTTAAAGGGATGTTGTTTTTTGAACGAAAATTTCATAAAATGTTTAGTTCTTATAGTGGATTACAACTAGAATAGTACGCCGTGGCTGCTAAAACATTTCTAGAAATTAATTTGTTCATATCTTATTTCAATCTACTATAATATAGATAAAAAACAACTCCCTGATGATTCAAGGAGTTGTCTATAGTTAAATTAGTTTTTTGAAGCTGCTTGGAATTCTGGGTTTTTCCATGCTTCGTCAATGATAGCTTGCAATTCTTTAGCAGATGCTTGCATTTTTTGAGTTTCTGCGTCGTTCAATGGAATGTTTACTGGACGAACGATACCATGTGCACCAACAACAGCTGGTTGACCGATAAAGACGTTCTCAACTCCGTATTGACCTTCTTGGAATACTGAAAGTGGAAGTACTGCGTTTTCATCGTCAAGGATTGCTTTAGTGATACGAGCAAGGGCTACTGCGATACCGTAGTATGTTGCACCTTTTTTGTTGATGATTGTGTAGGCTGCATCACGAACACCTTCGAACAATTCAATCAATTCAGCTTCTTGAACATTTTGAGTGTCTTTAAGGAATTCTTCAAGGTTTACACCAGCGATGTTTGCGTGTGACCAAACAGCGAACTCAGAGTCACCGTGTTCACCCATGATGTAAGCGTGAACTGAACGAGCATCTACATCCAATTTTTCAGCAAGTGCTTGACGGAAACGAGCTGAGTCAAGTGAAGTACCTGAACCGATAACGCGTTCTTTAGGGAAACCAGAGAATTTCCAAGTTGAGTAAGTCAAAACGTCAACTGGGTTAGCAGCAACAAGGAAGATACCTTTGAAACCTGATTCAACAACTTGAGTTACGATTGATTTGTTGATAGCAAGGTTTTTACCTACAAGGTCAAGACGAGTTTCACCTGGTTTTTGAGGCGCACCTGCAGTGATCACAACAAGGTCAGCGTCTGCACAGTCAGAGTATTGAGCTGCATAGATTTTTTTAGGTGAAGTGAAGGCAAGGGCGTGACTAAGGTCAAGCGCGTCACCAACAGCTTTTTCATGCAATTGTGGAATTTCGATAATTCCAAGCTCTTGTGCAATTCCTTGGTTAACAAGTGCAAAAGCGTAAGATGAACCTACAGCACCATCTCCGACAAGGATAACTTTTTTGTGTTGTTTAGTTGAAGTCATTGTTCTAAACATCTCCTTAATTTTATTCAGGGATTTCCCCAGTTATTTTAATTCTATCACTTTTAAAAAGCTTTGTCACGGATATGCCTTTCAGTTCTTGATGTAAACGTTTTAGCTAATTTGGATACCTGAAATATGGCGGACATTATGGTATAATATTATTAATTACTAATAGTGAAATGAGGCATTTATTAATGCAGGATAGAAATTTAGTGAATGTCAATCTGACAAAGGAGATGAAGACGAGCTTTATCGATTACGCCATGAGTGTTATCGTAGCGCGGGCTCTTCCTGATGTTCGAGATGGCTTGAAACCTGTTCACCGTCGGATTCTCTATGGAATGAATGAATTGGGTGTTACTCCAGACAAACCCCATAAAAAATCTGCTCGTATTACAGGGGACGTCATGGGTAAATACCATCCACACGGGGATTCCTCTATCTATGAAGCAATGGTTCGCATGGCTCAATGGTGGAGTTACCGTTACATGCTTGTAGATGGGCATGGAAACTTTGGTTCCATGGACGGTGATGGTGCTGCCGCCCAGCGTTACACTGAGGCACGTATGAGCAAGATTGCTCTAGAAATGCTTCGAGATATCAATAAGAATACGGTTGATTTCGTTGATAACTATGATGCTAATGAACGTGAACCCTTGGTCTTGCCAGCTCGTTTTCCAAACCTCTTGGTCAATGGAGCAACTGGTATTGCTGTTGGGATGGCTACCAACATTCCTCCTCACAATTTAGGTGAAACCATTGATGCAGTGAAGTTAGTTATGGACAATCCTGAAGTGACCACTAAGGACTTGATGGAAGTCTTGCCTGGGCCAGATTTTCCAACTGGTGCTCTTGTTATGGGGAAATCAGGTATTCATAAGGCTTATGAAACAGGTAAAGGTTCTATTGTCCTTCGTTCACGTACTGAAATTGAAGAAACTAAGACTGGCCGTGAGCGCATCGTTGTAACGGAATTTCCTTATATGGTCAATAAAACAAAGGTGCATGAGCATATTGTTCGTTTGGTTCAGGAAAAACGTATTGAGGGCATCACAGCAGTTCGTGATGAATCAAACCGTGAAGGTGTTCGATTTGTTATTGAAGTTAAGCGCGATGCCTCAGCCAATGTTATCCTCAATAACCTCTTCAAGATGACCCAGATGCAAACCAACTTTGGTTTCAATATGCTTGCTATCCAAAATGGTGTACCGAAGATTTTGTCCCTTCGTCAGATTTTGGATGCTTATATCGAGCACCAAAAAGAAGTGGTCGTTCGTCGTACTCGTTTTGATAAGGAAAAAGCGGAAGCACGTGCTCATATCTTAGAAGGTCTCTTGATTGCGCTAGACCATATCGACGAAGTGATCCGTATCATCCGTGCTAGTGAAACAGATGCGGAAGCACAAGCTGAGTTGATGAGTAAGTTTAAGCTTTCTGAACGTCAAAGTCAGGCTATACTAGACATGCGTCTTCGTCGTTTGACAGGTTTGGAACGCGATAAGATTCAGTCTGAATATGATGACCTCTTGGCTCTGATTGCAGATTTGGCGGATATTCTTGCTAAGCCAGAACGTGTTTCTCAAATCATCAAAGACGAATTGGACGAAGTTAAGCGTAAGTTTGGCGACCAACGTCGTACAGAGTTGATGGTCGGTGAAGTCTTGAGTCTTGAAGATGAGGACTTGATTGAAGAATCGGATGTCTTGATTACGCTTTCTAACAAGGGATACATTAAACGTCTGGACCAAGCTGAGTTTACTGCTCAAAAACGTGGTGGCCGCGGTGTTCAAGGAACAGGTGTCAAAGATGACGATTTTGTTCGTGAGTTAGTGTCAACTAGCACCCATGATCACCTGCTCTTCTTTACAAATAAAGGACGTGTCTATCGTCTTAAAGGTTATGAAATTCCTGAGTATGGTCGGACGGCCAAAGGGCTACCAGTAGTTAATCTCTTGAAATTGGATGAAGGCGAAAGTATTCAGACTATTATCAATGTTGAGTCTGAACGCAGTGATGATGCTTATCTCTTCTTTACAACCCGTCACGGTATTGTGAAGAGAACGAGCGTTAAGGAATTTGCTAATATTCGTCAAAATGGACTTAAAGCACTGAATCTTAAAGATGAAGATGAGTTAATTAATGTCTTGTTGACGGAAGAAGAGACGGATATTATTATTGGTACCAAGTTTGGTTATGCAGTTCGCTTTAATCAATCAGCCGTTCGCGGCATGAGTCGTATCGCCACAGGTGTGAAAGGTGTGAATCTCCGTGAGGGAGACACAGTAGTTGGTGCTAGCGTAATTACTGATCAAGACGAGGTTCTTATCATCACAGAAAAAGGATATGGTAAGCGTACAGTCGCGACCGAATATCCAACAAAAGGTCGTGGTGGTAAAGGGATGAAGACGGCTAATGTGGCTGAGAAAAATGGTCCTCTATCAGGTCTCTTGACTGTTAAAGGTGATGAAGATTTGATGATTATCACTGATACAGGTGTCATGATTCGAACCAATGTTGCCAATATTTCACAAACAGGACGCTCAACTATGGGAGTTAAAGTAATGCGTCTGGATCAAGATGCTAAAATTGTGACCTTTACTACGGTTGCAGCGGCAGAAAAAGAAGAAGTTGGGACAGAAAACGAAACAGAAGGTGAAGCATAATGTCTCAAAAAAATAAGAAGAAAAATAAACGAAAAAATCTGCTGACAAATATCCTAGCAGGATTTCTGATACTACTATCAATTGCTTTGATTTTTAATGCTAAAATTCGTGATATTTTCATAGTTTGGAATACCAATAAATACCAAGTTAGTCAGGTATCAAAAGAAAAAATAGAAGAAAATCAGGATACAGAAGGAAATTTTGATTTTGATTCTGTCAATGCTATCTCTTCTGAAGCGGTTCTAGCTTCTCAATGGGATGCTCAAAAATTACCAGTTATCGGCGGAATTGCAGTCCCTGAATTAGAAATGAATCTGCCAATTTTTAAAGGGCTTGATAATGTCAATCTCTTCTATGGTGCTGGTACGATGAAACGCGATCAAGTGATGGGAAAAGGAAATTATAGTCTAGCTAGTCATCATATTTTTGGTGTCAATAATGCTAATAAAATGTTATTTTCTCCTTTAGATAACGCTAAAAATGGTATGAAGATTTATCTAACCGATAAAAATAAAGTTTATACTTATGAAATACGTGAAGTTAAACGTGTTACACCGGATCGTGTTGATGAAGTTGATGATAGAGATGGGGTAAATGAGATTACATTAGTAACCTGTGAAGACCTTGCCGCTACAGAACGTATTATTGTAAAAGGCGATTTGAAAGAAACAAAAGATTATTCACAAACATCTGATGAAATCCTAACAGCTTTCAATCAACCATATAAACAATTTTATTAATACAAATCAGTGAAATCCTGGATTTCACTGATTTTTTAAGCTTTTCATAAGAATAAACTTTTATGAAATACAGAAAACGCTTCCTTAATTTTAACGTTTGAACTGCACCCCAAAAGTTAGACAGAAAAAATCTAACTTTTGGGGTGTTTTTATTATGAAATTAACTTATGATGATAAAGTTCAGATCTATGAACTTAGAAAACAAGGATATAGCTTAGAGAAGCTTTCAAATAAATTTGGGATAAACAATTCTAATATTAGGTACATGATTAAATTGATTGATTGTTACGGAATAGAGTTCGTCAAAAAAGGAAAAAATCGTTACTATTCTCCTGATTTAAAACAAGAAATGATTCATAAAGTCTTACATGAAGGCTGGACTAAAGATAGAGTTTCTCTTGAATACGGTCTCCCAAGTCGTACGATACTTCTTAATTGGCTAGCACAATACAAGAAAAACGGGTATACTATTGTTGAGAAAACAAGAGGGAGAGTACCTAAAATGGGACGTAAGCCACAAAAGAGACCTGAAGAGAGGACAGAATTAGAACGTCTTCAAGCAGAAAATGAGTACCTGAGAGCGGAGAATGCTATCCTAAAAAAGTTAAGAGAACTCCGATTGAAGGAGGAAAAAGAGAAAGAAGAAAGACAGAAATTGTTCAAGAATTAATGACTGAGTTTTCGTTAGATATTCTTCTAAAAGCCATTAAACTAGCTCGTTCGACCTACTACTATCACTTGAAACAGCTAGATAAACCAGATAAGGACCAAGAGCTTAAAGCTGAAATTCAATCCATTTTTATCGAACACAAGGGAAATTATGGTTATCGTCGGATTCATTTAGAACTAAGAAATCGTGGTTATCTGGTAAATCAGAAAAGAGTTCAACGCTTGATGAAAGTACTCAATTTACAAGCTAAAATGCGACAGAAACGAAAATATTCTTCTCATAAAGGAGATGTTGGCAAAAAGGCAGAGAATCTCATTCAACGTCAATTTGAAGGCTCTAAAACAATGGAAAAGTGCTACACAGATGTGACAGAATTTGCCATTCCAGCAAGTACTCAAAAGCTTTACTTATCACCTGTTTTAGATGGTTTCAACAGCGAAATTATCGCCTATAATCTTTCAACTTCACCCAACTTAGAACAAGTAAAAACAATGTTGGAACAGGCCTTCACAGAGAAGCACTATGAGAATACGATTCTCCATAGTGACCAAGGCTGGCAATATCAACACGATTCTTATCATCGCTTCCTAGAAAGTAAGGGAATTCAAGCATCCATGTCACGTAAGGGTAACAGCCCAGACAACGGTATGATGGAGTCCTTCTTTGGGATTCTGAAATCGGAAATGTTTTACGGTTATGAGAAGTCGTTTCAGTCGCTTAAGCAATTGGAACAAGCTATTGTAGACTATATTGATTACTACAACAATAAACGAATTAAGGTAAAACTAAAAGGACTTAGCCCTGTGCAATACAGAACTAAATCCTTCGGATAAATTAATTGTCTAACTTTTTGGGGTCAGTACAGTTTGTGATATAATTATCAGGTAAAAAATTTTTAGGAGTTTATTATGGTTTCTTCAGAATTTATCTCAAAGATTGAATTTGCTTGCAAGAAGAAAGAAAGTCTTTATAGTCAAAGCAAATTTAAGTATGCGATTCGTTCTATGTTCGCAGGTGCATTTTTAACCTTCAGTACTGCTGCTGGTGCAGTTGGGGCTGACTTGATTAATAAAATTGCACCAGGTAGTGGACGCTTCCTCTTCCCCTTTGTCTTTGCTTGGGGCTTGGCCTACATTGTTTTCTTGAATGCTGAGTTGGTAACTTCAAACATGATGTTCTTGACTGCTGGTAGTTTCTTGAAAAAAATCTCTTGGAGAAAGACAACTGAGATTTTACTTTACTGTACCTTGTTCAACCTTATCGGAGCCTTGATAGCGGGTTGGGGCTTTGCCCACTCAGCAGCTTATGCACATCTGACACACGATAGTTTCATCTCAGGGGTTGTTGAGATGAAGTTAGGCCGTTCAAATGAATTAATCTTGCTTGAGGCGATTTTGGCAAATATTTTCGTAAATATTGCGATTCTTTCATTTGTTTTGGTCAAAGATGGTGGTGCCAAACTTTGGCTTGTGTTGTCAGCGATTTACATGTTTGTATTCTTAACAAACGAGCACATTGCTGCGAACTTTGCTTCTTTCGCGATTGTAAAATTCAGTGTTGCTGCGGATTCAATTGCTAACTTCGGTGTTGGAAATATGCTTCGCCACTGGGGTGTAACCTTCATCGGAAACTTTATCGGAGGAGGCCTCTTGATGGGTCTTCCATACGCCTTCCTCAATAAAAATGAAGATACTTATGTAGATTAAGAAAATGAGCACGATTGATTCGTGCTTTTTTCGATTTTGTAAGAAGTAATAGCCGCTTCTTATATCAAAATATAGAAAAGAGGTATTAGTCAAGATAGGTAGATAGTGCTACAATATCCTTAATGAAACTATATGGAGGTAGCCTTATGACTCGTGATTTTAAATTTGAAACCTTACAATTGCATGCTGGTCAAGTTGTGGATCCAGCAACTAAGTCTCGTGCAGTGCCGATTTATCAAACAACATCCTTTGTTTTTGATGACACGCAGGAAGGTGCCGATTTGTTTGCTTTGAGAAAACCAGGGAACATTTATACTCGTATTACAAATCCTACAACGGCTGCCTTTGAAGAAAGAATTGCTGCTCTTGAAGGCGGTGTTGGAGCTCTTGCAACAGCATCAGGTATGGCTGCAGTGACTTATACGATTTTGGCGCTTGCCCATGCAGGTGACCATGTAGTGGCAGCATCAACTATTTACGGTGGAACCTTCAATCTCTTGAAAGAAACCCTTCCTCGTTATGGGATCACAACAACCTTTGTCGATGTGGATAATTTGGAGGAAGTGGAAGCAGCTATCAATGACAATACCAAGCTTGTCTTGATTGAAACCTTGGGAAATCCCTTGATTAATATTCCAGATTTGGAAAAATTGGCTGAGATTGCTCATAAACACCAGATTCCACTAGTTTCGGATAATACCTTTGCAACACCTTATTTGATTAACGTTTTTTCTCACGGTGTAGATATTGCCATTCACTCTGCGACTAAGTTTATCGGTGGGCATGGTACGACTATTGGAGGAGTGATTGTCGATAGTGGTCGTTTTGACTGGGCGGCTTCAGGAAAATTCCCTCAATTTGTTGAGGAAGACCCAAGCTACCACAATTTGAGCTATACTCGTGATGTGGGTGCAGCAGCCTTTATTATCGCTGTCCGTGTCCAATTGCTTCGTGATACAGGTGCAGCCTTGTCACCATTTAATGCCTTCCTCTTGCTTCAAGGACTTGAAACCCTTTCACTTCGTGTGGAGCGCCATGTGCAAAATGCAGAGAAAATTGTTGATTTTCTTATCAACCATCCTAAGGTAGAAAAAGTCAACTATCCAAAACTTGCTGATAGTCCTTATCATGCCTTGGCTGAGAAATATTTGCCAAAAGGTGTTGGTTCAATCTTTACCTTCCATGTCAAAGGTGGGGAGGCAGAAGCACGCAAGGTTATTGATAATTTGGAAATCTTCTCTGACCTTGCAAATGTGGCAGATGCCAAGTCTCTTGTTGTTCACCCAGCAACAACTACTCACGGTCAATTGTCAGAAAAAGACCTGGAAGCTGCAGGAGTCACACCAAACCAAATCCGCTTGTCTATCGGTCTTGAAAATGTAGAAGATTTGATTGAAGACTTGCGCTTGGCCTTGGAAAAAATTTAAAGAAAAAGAAGTTAAACGGTGGGTTTCGACTCACTGTTTTTGATTTTCCCTCAGGCATGATATAATGGTTACAGAAGCCTAGAAAGAGGAACGATATGAACGAAATCAAATGTCCCAACTGTGGAGAAGTCTTTACAGTAAATGAAAGTCAGTATGCTGAACTTTTATCCCAAGTGAGAACAGCAGAGTTTGATAAGGAATTGCACGATCGCATGAAGCAGGAACTGGCCTTGGCAGAGCAAAAGGCCATGAATGAACAACAGTCTAAACTAGCTCAAAAGGATCAAGAAATCGCTCAATTGCAGAGTCAAATCCAAAACTTTGATACAGAAAAAGAATTGGCCAAGAAAGAGGTTGAACAGACAAGCAATCAGGCCTTATTGGCTAAGGATAAGGAAGTACAGGCCTTGGAAAACCAATTGGCTACCTTGCGTTTGGAGCATGAAAATCAACTACAAAAGACCCTTTCTGACCTAGAAAAAGAACGCGATCAGGTCAAAAATCAGCTCCTATTACAAGAAAAAGAAAACGAGCTTTCTCTTGCTTCAGTTAAGCAAAACTATGAAGCCCAGCTCAAAGCAGCGAGTGAACAGGTCGAGTTCTATAAGAATTTCAAAGCCCAGCAATCTACAAAAGCCATCGGGGAAAGTCTGGAACAGTATGCAGAGAGTGAGTTTAACAAGGTCCGTAGTTTCGCCTTTCCAAATGCCTACTTTGAGAAGGATAACAAGGTCTCTGCGCGTGGGTCTAAGGGGGACTTTATCTTCCGTGAGAGTGATGAAAATGGAGTGGAAATCATTTCCATCATGTTTGAGATGAAAAATGAAGCGGATGGAACAGAGAAGAAGCACAAGAATGCAGATTTTTACAAGGAATTAGACAAGGACCGTCGGGAGAAGAACTGTGAGTATGCGGTTTTGGTGACTATGCTTGAGGCCGATAATGACTACTTTAACACAGGGATTGTTGACGTCAGCCATGAGTATGAAAAGATGTATGTGGTTCGTCCTCAATTCTTTATTCAGTTGATTGGGCTTTTGCGAAATGCGGCGCTTAATTCCCTAAAATACAAGCAGGAGTTGGCCTTGGTTCGCGAACAAAATATTGACATTACGCATTTTGAAGAAGACTTGGATGCCTTTAAGTTAGCTTTTGCCAAGAACTACAACTCTGCTTCGACCAACTTTGGCAAAGCTATTGATGAAATCGACAAGGCTATCAAACGCATGGAAGAGATTAAGAAGTTCCTGACAACATCTGAAAACCAACTCCGCCTCGCAAACAATAAGTTGGAAGATGTCTCTGTCAAAAAATTGACTCGAAAAAATCCAACCATGAAAGCGAAGTTTGAAGCATTGAAGGGGAAATAGAAAGCAAAAATGAACGGTATTATCAACTTAAAAAAAGAAGCGGGGATGACCTCGCATGATGCGGTTTTTAAACTGCGTAAGATTTTGGGAACCAAGAAGATTGGTCATGGAGGGACCTTGGATCCGGATGTGGTGGGTGTTTTGCCTATTGCGGTTGGCAAGGCGACCCGCATGGTCGAGTTCATGCAGGATGAGGGCAAGGTCTATGAGGGGGAAATCACTCTGGGCTATTCCACGACGACAGAGGATGCCAGTGGGGAAGTGGTCGCTGAGACACCTGTTTTATTGCCCTTGGATGAAAAGCTTGTTGATGAAGTAATTACGAGCTTGACTGGGCCTATTACCCAGATTCCGCCTATGTATTCGGCGGTCAAGGTCAATGGTCGTAAGCTTTATGAGTATGCGCGTGCTGGTCAGGAAGTGGAGCGTCCAGAGCGTCAGGTGACCATTTATCAATTTGAACGAACAAGTCCAATTTCTTATGAGGGTCATCTTGCACGCTTTACTTTTCGTGTGAAATGCAGTAAGGGAACTTATATTCGTACCTTGTCTGTTGACTTGGGAGAAAAATTGGGTTATGCGGCCCATATGTCTCAGTTAACTCGTACTAGTGCAGCTGGTTTGCAACTAGAAGATGCTCTTACCTTGGAAGAAATTGCTAGAAAAGTGGAGGATGAGCAATTAGATTTTCTCCATCCTCTAGAGATTGGAACAGGTGACCTTGTCAAAGTTTTCCTAAGTCCAGAAGAGGCTACAGAAGTGCGCTTTGGTCGCTTTATTGAGCTCGGCCAAACAAATCAAGAATTGGCTGCTTTTGAAGGCGATACATTGCTAGCCATTCTAGAAAAACGGGACAATCTCTATAAGCCAAGGAAGGTTTTTAGCTAGTCTAACTGAGGTGTAGGGAGTGTTGTTTCCCCTAGACTATCCAAATCAGACTATAAATTTTGCAAAAAATGTGATAGAATAGACGACGGATAAAAAAACGGAGGATAGCATGCAAAATAGACCAATCATTATCGGAGTGACAGGTGGTTCTGGTGGTGGTAAGACCAGTGTTTCAAGAGCCATTTTATCGCATTTCCCTGATGAAAAGATTTCCATGATTGAGCATGATTCATACTATAAGGATCAGTCTCACTTGACCTTTGAAGAGCGTGTCAAAACCAACTATGACCATCCTTTTGCTTTTGATACAGATTTGATGATCGAGCAGATTAAAGAATTGTTGGCAGGGCGTCCGGTGGATATCCCGACTTATGACTATACAGAACATACACGAAGCAGCAAGACCTATCGTCAGGAGCCTCAAGATGTCTTTATCGTTGAGGGGATTTTGGTCTTGGAGGACAAGCGCCTACGTGATTTGATGGACATCAAGATTTTTGTGGATACGGATGATGATGTGCGCATTATTCGTCGTATCAAGCGTGATATGGAGGAGCGTGGCCGTAGTCTTGATAGTGTTATTGACCAGTACTTAGGTGTAGTTAAACCTATGTATCACCAGTTTATTGAGCCAACCAAACGTTATGCGGATATCGTCATTCCTGAGGGAGTCAGCAATACAGTGGCTATTGACCTGTTGACGACCAAGATTGCTAAGATTTTGGAAGAAGCTAGAAATAGTAAATAAACAGATGTGGAGGCCTTGCCTCCTTTTTCTATTTTTCTCTCATAATGGTACATAAATGGAGATTTTTAGGCATATTTTTGGTATAATAATACCCATGAAAGAGCAAGAAAATGAATAGTAGGTGGAGATGGAAAAGTATTTATCGGTAACAACTTTGACCAAGTATCTGAAAATGAAATTCGATAAAGACCCTTATTTGGAACGGGTCTATTTAACTGGTCAAGTTTCCAATTTTCGTAAACGACCTACTCACCAATATTTCTCCCTAAAAGATGACCATGCAGTTATTCAAGCGACTATTTGGTCTGGAATTTATCAGAAATTAGGTTTCGACCTGGAAGAAGGGATGAAGATCAATGTGATTGGGCGTGTACAGGTCTATGAACCGAGCGGTAGCTACTCCATCATCATTGAAAAGGCTGAGCCTGATGGGGTTGGGGCACTTGCGATTCAGTTTGAACAACTCAAGAAAAAATTGACAGAAGAAGGCCTGTTTCAAGAACGCTTCAAGCAAGCTCTGCCCCAATTTTCTAAGAGAATTGGTGTAGTAACCAGTCGCAGTGGAGCCGTGATTCGAGATATTATCACGACCGTCAGCAGGCGATTCCCAGGTGTCGATATCCTGCTTTATCCAACTAAGGTGCAAGGTGAAGGGGCAGCAGAAGAAATTGCTCGAAATATTGCGCGTGCTAATCAACGAGACGATTTGGATTTGCTGATTATTGGTCGTGGTGGTGGTTCCATAGAGGATCTCTGGGCCTTTAACGAAGAAATTGTGGTACGAGCCATTTTTGAATCTCGTTTGCCAGTTATTTCTAGTGTGGGGCATGAGACGGATGTGACCTTGGCAGATTTTGTTGCAGATCGTCGCGCTGCCACACCAACAGCTGCTGCTGAACTAGCAACACCTGTGACCAAGTTGGATCTATTAGCTCATTTGCAAAATCAGGAAAAACGGATGGCAACGGCAGTCCGAAATGTCCTATCTAAAAAACAAGAAGCTTTGAAAAAATGCAGTCAGTCTGTTATCTTTAGACAGCCAGAGCGTTTGTATGATGGCTATATGCAACGCTTGGATCAACTGCAACTGCGCTTAACACAAAGTTTACGTACACGGATTTCTGATAACAAACAGATAGTACAATCAAGGACGCATCGACTGGTACAATTATCACCTGTTACCAAAATCCAACGCTATCAAGACCGTTTAGGACAGTTGGACAAGCTTCTCCGCAGCCAAATGGCTCTGGTTTATGATGCCAAGGTTGCTGAAGTCAAGCGACTTTCAGAAGCCTTGCTAATGTTGGATACCAGTCGAATCGTGGCGCGTGGCTATGCTATTGTCAAAAAAGAAGAGTCAGTTGTGGATTCGGTTGAGAGTTTGAAGAAAAAAGACCAAGTGACGCTTTTGATGCGAGATGGTCGAGTAGAATTAGAGGTTAAAGATGTCAAAACAAAAGAAATTTGAGGAAAATCTAGCAGAACTGGAAACCATTGTCCAAAGTTTGGAAAATGGTGAAATTGCTCTGGAAGATGCGATTGCTGCCTTTCAAAAGGGCATGGTCTTGTCAAAAGAGCTCCAAGCGACGCTGGACAAGGCTGAAAAGACCTTGGTCAAGGTCATGCAAGAAGACGGAACAGAAAGTGATTTTGAATGAAGAAGCAAGAAAAATTAGCTCTTGTCGAGTCAGCCTTGGAAGACTTTTATGGAGACCAGCAGTTTGCCTCTAGTTTGCGAGAGTCTGTTCTCTATTCCATTCATGCTGGTGGCAAGCGTATTCGCCCTTTTCTCTTGTTGGAAGTTTTGGAAGCCTTGCAGGTCGCTATTAAACCTGCTCACGCGCAGGTGGCTGCGGCCTTGGAAATGATTCATACAGGGAGCTTGATTCATGATGATCTTCCTGCTATGGATGATGATGATTATCGTCGAGGGCGTTTGACCAATCATAAGAAATTTGGAGAAGCTATGGCCATTTTGGCAGGAGATGCTTTATTCCTAGATCCTTATGCTTTGATAGCGCAGGCAAATTTGCCAAGTCAGATCAAGGTGGACTTGATTGCCAACTTATCCCTTGCTTCAGGTAGTCTGGGTATGGTGGCTGGGCAAGTTCTGGACATGGAGGGTGAACACCAGCATTTGTCTTTGGAAGAACTTCAGACCATTCATGCTAATAAGACTGGGAAACTACTAGCCTATCCCTTTCAAGCGGCTGCTATTATAGCCGAATTGGCACCTGAGATGCAGGCGAAACTTAAAACTGTAGGTGAATTGATTGGGCTTGCTTTTCAAGTTCGAGATGATGTACTGGATGTGACCGCTAGTTTTGAGGAAATCGGCAAGACGCCTCAAAAGGACCTACAGGCAGAAAAATCAACCTATCCAGCCTTGTTGGGCTTGGAAGAGGCAATTGTCTTTTGTAACCAGACTTTGGATCAAGCTAATGCCAAATTAGAAGAAATCGCCCAGCAGGTTCCCTTTGAAACAGAATCGATTGTAAGAGTAGTAGAAAGTTTGAGAATCAATGGCTAAGGAAAGAGTGGATGTACTAGCTTATAAACAGGGCTTGTTTGAAACGCGAGAACAGGCCAAGCGCGGTGTTATGGCTGGTCTAGTCGTAGCAGTCCTGAATGGAGAACGGTTTGATAAACCAGGAGAGAAAATTCCAGATGACACCGAGTTAAAACTCAAGGGTGAGAAACTCAAGTATGTCAGCCGTGGTGGCTTGAAATTGGAAAAGGCCTTGCAGGTCTTTGATTTGTCAGTGGAAGGAGCAACAACGATTGATATCGGTGCTTCTACTGGAGGATTTACTGATGTCATGTTGCAGAATGGTGCTGAGTTGGTCTTTGCAGTTGATGTTGGTACCAATCAGTTAGCTTGGAAATTACGTCAAGACCCACGGGTTGTCAGCATGGAGCAGTTTAATTTCCGCTATGCTGAAAAGACTGATTTCGAGCAGGAACCGAGCTTTGCCAGCATTGACGTGAGTTTCATTTCCCTCAGCCTTATTTTACCGGCCTTGCACCGTGTCTTGGCTGAACAAGGTCAGGTTGTGGCTTTGGTTAAGCCCCAGTTTGAAGCAGGTCGTGAGCAAATTGGGAAAAACGGAATCATTCGTGATGCCAAGGTTCATCAACATGTCCTTGAATCTGTCACAACCATGGTAGTAGAGGAAGGCTTTTCAGTCCTTGGATTGGATTTTTCTCCCATCCAAGGTGGTCATGGGAATATTGAGTTTTTAGCGTATTTGAAAAAAGAAGAGTCAGCAAGCAATCAGGTTCTTGCTGAGATTGAAAAAGTAGTAGAGAGGGCGCATAGTCAATTTAAAGATGAATAAAAAAGAGAGACTTGAAAAAATTAGACGATTTGTGACAGATTATCAAATCGGTACACAAGAAGAAATCGTAGAACATTTGAAAGAGGCAGGAATCACTGCCACTCAAGCGACAGTATCACGTGATATCAAAGAGCTAGGCATTGTCAAAATTCCTTTGAGAGACAACACCTATGTCTATGAATTGCCAAAATCAATCGTGAAAAGTTTGCAACTGGCTGAAGACAATATTGAGTCAGCTGAATTGATGGATAAGATGATTAATCTCCAAGTTATACCAGGAAATACAGCCTTTGTAAAAGCTCAGTTAATCGAGACATTTGCGGATAAGATTTTTAGTTGTTTAGCTGATGATAGCTCGATTTTAGTCATTGCCAGAAGTGAAAGTCTAGCTGAGGAAATCTTTGAACAAGTAAAAAATTGGTAGGTCTATATGTTACTTGAAATTTCGATAAAAAACTTTGCCATTATTGAGGCTATTTCCCTCAATTTTGAAAAGGGGATGACTGTCTTGACTGGTGAAACGGGTGCAGGGAAGTCGATTATCATTGATGCCATGAATATGATGTTGGGAGCTCGTGCGACGACAGATGTTATTCGTCATGGTGCGCCAAAGGCAGAGATTGAGGGGCTTTTCTCAGTTGAGAATAGTCGCCTTTTACAGGAAATTTTTGATGAGCAAGGTTTAGAATTAGGTGATGAAATTATCATCCGTCGAGAAATTTTGCAAAATGGTCGTAGTATCAGCCGTGTCAATGGCCAGATGGTCAATCTGTCTGTTTTGCGTGCTATTGGGCAACATCTTGTGGACATTCATGGTCAGCATGACCAAGAAGAGTTAATGCGTCCTCAACTGCACATCCAAATGTTGGATGAATTCGGTGACGTAGCTTTTTGGGGCTTGAAAGAAACCTATCAAACGAGTTTTGATGCCTACCGTAAAATGCGTAAGCAGGTTCTGGAAGTCAAGAAAAACCAACAAGAACATAAGGCACGTATTGAAATGTTGGAATTTCAAATGGCAGAGATTGAGGCAGCAAACTTGCAAGCTGGAGAAGATCTGGCTCTCAATCAAGAGCGTGATAAACTTCTCAATCATAAAAATATTGCGGATACGCTGACCAATGCATATAGTATGTTGGACAATGAAGATTTTTCAAGTCTGGCCAATGTTCGTTCGGCCATGAATGACATGGAAAGTGTTGAAGAGTATGACCCTGAATACCGTGAAATTTCAAGCTCTCTGTCTGAGACCTACTATGTCTTAGAAGACATTAGCAAACGTTTGGAAGCTATCATTGAGGACCTTGATTTTGATGGCAATCGTCTCATGCAGGTTGAGAATCGTTTGGACCTCCTTCATACCATTACGCGTAAGTATGGTGGGACTGTAGACGATGTCTTGCTTTATTTTGCCAAGATTACGGAAGAATACAATCTCTTGACAGGAAATAACCTTTCATCTGAGGACATGGAAGCAGAGCTTAAGAAGTTGGAAGTCAATCTTGTCGATTTGGCAGGTCAACTTGCCTCTGCTCGTCATGACTTGGCCAGTCAACTTGAAGCAGAGATTAAACAAGAACTGCAAGACCTGTATATGGAAAAAGCCCAGTTTCATGTTCGTTTTAGCAAGGGCAAATTCAGTCGTGAGGGCAATGAAATGGTCGAGTTTTACATTTCAACCAATCCTGGTGAAGACTTTAAACCCTTGGTTAAGGTTGCATCTGGCGGAGAATTGTCTCGTCTCATGCTAGCCATTAAGTCTGCCTTTTCACGTAAAGAAGGCAAGACAAGTATTGTCTTTGATGAAGTGGATACAGGAGTTTCAGGTCGTGTAGCTCAGGCTATTGCGCAGAAGATTCACAAGATTGGTCAGCATGGTCAGGTTCTGGCTATTTCCCATTTGCCACAAGTGATTGCGATTGCGGATTATCAATTCTTTATTGAGAAGATTAGTAATGACCATTCAACAGTTTCGACTGTTCGTCTCTTGACGGTTGAAGAGCGAGTGGAAGAAGTTGCTAAGATGTTGGCAGGTGATGATGTGACAGAAGCAGCCCTGACGCAAGCCAGAGAATTGTTGAGAAACAGGGAGAAATAAGATGACAGACTATTATGTAATTGGAGATGTTCACGGAAAAGCTGGGATGCTGGAAGACCTTCTCAAAACATGGGATGGTCAGACCCAGTTGCTCTTTCTAGGGGATTTGATTGACCGTGGTGAAGATAGTCGCCGTGTCCTAGAGATGGTTAAGGACTTGGTTGATAATCAAGGGGCAATCTGTTTGTCAGGAAACCACGAGTATATGTTTTTGACTTGGCTCGATAACCCAGAAGAAAGCTATGACCACTATCGTCGCAATGGTGGAGATACAACCATTAACTCTATCCTAGGTCGTCCCTTGGATGCACCAGTTGATGGAGTAGAAGATGCCAAGCGTGTTGCTACTGAAGCAGCAGATTTGGTCGAATTTATTCGTCAAATGCCTTTTGTGGTAGAGACAGATAAGTATATTTTTGTTCACGCAGGTATTGATTTAACCTTGGATGACTGGCATGAAACCACAGATTATAAAAAAGTCTGGCTTAGAAAACCATTCCACGAAGCAGAAAATCATACTGGAAAAATCATTGTCTTTGGCCATACACCGGTTTATGGTTTGTTAAAGCAAGACCGAGGTACAGCTGAGCTTTGGACTACAGAAGATGGTAAGATTGGGATGGACGGAGGAGCTGTTTATGGTGGTGTCCTTCATGGGATTGTTTTTGCAGACCAAGGAATGACAGAACACTACTTTATCGAAAATGACGGCTTTGTCGCTGAAGATTAGTACTCCTAGCAGGGTATGGTCTTGTCAAAATGTCAAAAACAATTTATAATAAATAGATACCCTGAAAGGAAGAGAATCATGAACTTAGAAGAATTGAAAAAACGACAGGAGAAGATTCGTAACTTCTCTATTATCGCCCATATTGACCACGGGAAATCAACTCTAGCAGACCGCATTTTGGAAAAAACTGAGACGGTTTCAAGCCGTGAAATGCAGGCCCAGCTTTTGGATAGTATGGATTTAGAGCGGGAACGTGGGATTACCATTAAGTTGAATGCCATAGAGCTCAATTACACTGCAAAAGATGGGGAAACTTACATTTTTCACTTGATTGACACACCGGGGCACGTGGACTTTACCTATGAAGTTTCACGTTCGCTAGCTGCCTGTGAAGGAGCTATTTTGGTGGTTGATGCTGCCCAAGGGATTGAGGCTCAAACCCTTGCCAATGTTTATCTGGCCTTGGACAATGATTTGGAAATCATGCCAGTCATTAACAAAATTGACCTACCAGCTGCAGATCCTGAGCGCGTGCGTACAGAGATTGAAGATGTCATTGGTTTGGATGCCAGTGAAGCAGTTTTGGCTTCTGCCAAGGCTGGTATCGGTATCGAAGAAATTCTTGAGCAAATCGTAGAAAAAGTGCCAGCGCCAACAGGTGATGTGACGTCACCACTGAAGGCCTTGATTTTTGACTCTGTTTACGATGCTTACCGAGGAGTTATCCTCCAAGTGCGTGTTATGGATGGAGTGGTCAAACCTGGTGATAAGATTCAGCTCATGAGCAATGGCAAGACCTTTGATGTGACCGAAGTCGGTATTTTTACACCCAAAGCAGTTGGTCGTGATTTCCTTGCGACTGGTGACGTTGGTTATATTGCGGCTTCTATCAAGACGGTTCAAGACACTCGTGTGGGTGATACTGTTACCTTGGCAACCAATCCTGCGGCAGAGCCATTACATGGTTACAAGCAGATGAATCCTATGGTTTTTGCAGGTCTCTACCCAATTGAGTCAAACAAGTATAATGACCTACGTGAAGCGCTTGAAAAATTGCAACTGAATGATGCTAGTCTTCAGTTTGAACCAGAAACATCTCAGGCACTTGGATTTGGTTTCCGTTGTGGTTTCCTTGGACTTCTCCATATGGATGTTATCCAAGAACGTTTAGAGCGTGAGTTCAACATCGACCTCATCATGACAGCTCCGTCTGTTATCTATAAGGTCAACTTGACCGACGGTGAGTCTATGGATGTGTCCAACCCGTCTGAATTCCCAGATCCAACTAAGATTGCGACCATTGAAGAACCATATGTTAAGGCGCAAATCATGGTACCACAGGAGTTCGTTGGAGCAGTGATGGAGCTAGCTCAGCGTAAGCGTGGGGACTTTGTGACGATGGACTATATTGATGATAACCGTGTCAATGTTATCTATCAAATTCCATTGGCTGAAATCGTCTTTGACTTCTTTGATAAACTCAAGTCTTCAACTCGCGGTTATGCAAGCTTTGACTATGAATTGTCAGAGTACCGCCCATCTAAGCTAGTGAAAATGGATATCCTTCTCAATGGAGACAAGGTGGATGCCCTTAGCTTTATCGTTCACAAGGACTTTGCCTACGAACGTGGAAAACTCATCGTTGATAAGCTCAAGAAAATCATCCCTCGTCAACAATTTGAGGTGCCAATTCAAGCGGCTATTGGACACAAAATTGTCGCTCGTACTGATATCAAGGCCCTTCGTAAGAACGTACTTGCTAAATGTTATGGTGGTGACGTTTCTCGTAAACGCAAACTCCTTGAAAAACAAAAAGCTGGTAAGAAACGTATGAAAGCTATCGGATCAGTTGAAGTCCCACAAGAAGCCTTCCTCAGCGTCTTGAGTATGGATGAAGAATAAGTTATCAGAAATGCCTTTCCTTCTTCATAGGAAATTTATATAAGAATCAATCGTAAAGCAGGCTTAAATGGTCTGCTTTTTTTATTTCTAGAACAGCAAAAATGTTTGGAATGTTTGTTTATGTGTTTGTTTTTTAGTAACAAACTATAAAAACAACAAAAATATAAAAAAAGAGACAAAAAACAACAGAAAATCGTTGACAACGGTTTCATATAGTGTTATGCTTATAGCATAAAGTTAATGGAAAGAAGGGAAAACCTTATGGGATTAGATCATTTCTTTGACAAAAACCTTGTGTTTTGCTTAGAAGCGGATAATCAAGAACATCTCTTTGATCAGGTTGCTACTTTATTGGAAGAACGAGAAATCGTAACTCCAACCTATCGTGAAGCCTTGATCACGCGTGAAAAGTCATTTCCAACTGGCCTAGATATGGAATTTTTGGGTAAGGATTTGCCGAATGTGGCTATTCCTCACACAGATATTGTTCATAATCTAGCTGAAAAAGTTGTGGTCGTTCGATTGGATAAACCAGTGACTTTCCACAATATGATTGCACCAGATAAGGAAGTAGAGGTATCCTTACTCTTCTTTATCATTAATAACTCAAGTTCAAGTCAAACGAACATTCTTGCTCAGTTGATGGACTTCTTTACTGGAAATGGTCATCTTGAAGACCTATCAAAAATTTCTGAACCAGAAGCCCTCTATGCTTATATTGCTGAAGTAATTGCTTAATCTTGTCTATTAAAAATATTAAATCGGAGGAAATCCATATGATTAAAATTCTTGCTGCCTGCGGTGCAGGTGTTAACTCAAGCCACCAAATTAAAAGTGCTCTTGAAGAAGAACTTTCAAACCGCGGTTTTGATGTTCACTGTGATGCGGTAATGGTCAAAGACGTTAACGAAGATCTTATCAAAGGTTATGACATCTTCACACCAATTGCTGCTACAGACCTTGGTTTTGACCCAGGTATTCCAGTTATCGAAGCTGGACCAATCTTATTCCGTATCCCAGCAATGAGTGCTCCAGTATTTGACAATATTGAAGCAGCTATCAAAGAACACGGATTAAGCTAATTTTAATTTGTTAACATTCATATAACATAAAAAAGGGAGGAACTGTTATGGATGCAATCTTTGGCCTAATCAAAGAATTTTTCACACCTATCTTAGATATGGGTGGGCCTGTCATCATGTTAATCATTTTGACAGTATTGGCTTTACTTTTTGGAGTGAAATTCTCCAAAGCGCTTGAAGGTGGTATCAAACTTGCCATCGCTCTTACTGGTATCGGAGCTATCATCGGTATGCTAAATGGTGCTTTCTCAGCATCACTTGCAAAATTCGTTGAAAATACTGGTATCCAATTGAGTATCACTGACGTTGGTTGGGCACCACTTGCAACAATCACTTGGGGATCTGCTTGGACACTTTACTTCTTGCTTATCATGTTGATTGTCAACGTAGTAATGCTTGCTATGAAGAAAACTGATACACTTGACGTCGATATCTTCGATATCTGGCACTTGTCTATCACAGGTCTTTTGATTAAATGGTATGCAGACAACAACGGTGTGAGCCAAGGGGTTTCACTCTTGATTGCTACAGCAGCTATCGTACTTGTTGGTGTGTTGAAAATTATCAACTCTGACTTGATGAAACCTACATTTGATGACCTTCTTAACGCACCAAGTTCATCACCAATGACATCAACTCACATGAACTACATGATGAACCCAGTTATCATGGTTTTGGATAAGATTTTTGAAAAATTCTTCCCAGGTCTTGATAAATATGACTTTGATGCTGCTAAATTGAACAAAAAAATCGGTTTCTGGGGTTCTAAATTCTTCATCGGTTTCATTCTTGGTATTGTAATCGGTATTATGGGAACTCCACATCCAATTGCAGGGGTTGCAGATGCAGATAAATGGCGTCTTGTTATCAAAGGATGGTTGTCTCTTGGTTTGACTGCCGGTGTATCTTTGGAACTCTTCTCACTTATCGGTTCATGGTTCATCGCAGCCGTAGAACCACTATCACAAGGTATTACAAACGTTGCTACTAAACGTCTTCAAGGACGTAAATTTAACATCGGTCTTGACTGGCCTTTCATCGCTGGTCGTGCTGAAATCTGGGCTTGTGCTAACGTACTTGCACCAATCATGTTGATTGAAGCTGTGCTTCTCTCAAAAGTCGGAAATGGTATCTTGCCACTTGCAGGTATCATCGCTATGGGTGTTACTCCAGCTCTCTTGGTTGTAACTCGTGGTAAATTGCTCCGTATGATTATCTTCGGAACACTCTTGTTGCCACTCTTCCTTCTTTCAGGTACACTTATCGCACCATTTGCAACAGAACTTGCTAAAGGTGTAGGTGCCTTCCCAGCAGGTGTGAGCGAAACTCAATTGATCACTCACTCAACTCTTGAAGGACCAATCGAAAAACTTCTTGGTTGGACAATTGGTAACACTACAACTGGTGATATCAAAGCAATCCTTGGTGCTGTAGTCTTCCTTGTATTCTATATCGGTATCTTTGCTTGGTACAGAAAACAAATGATCAAACGTAACGAAGAGTACGCAGCAAAAGCAAAATAATGCGCTCCTATAAAATGTAAATTGTTGAAACTAGGTTGTCATACCATTAGGAGTGACAGCCTAGTTTTTTATAAACTATCAAGAAATTGGAGAAAATAATGGTAATTGAATTAAAATCAGAACAATTAAGAGTTCAATTTAACAGTTTTGGTGGGGCTCTTTCTTCTATAAAAGATGCTGAGGGACTTGAGTATTTGTGGCAAGGGGATGCTACTTATTGGAGTGGACAAGCTCCTGTTCTCTTTCCCATTTGTGGTTCATTGAGAGAGGATACAGCTGTCTATATAGATGAGAAGGGGCAGGAAAGCAAAGGAAAGATTCCTCGTCATGGTTTGGTTCGCAAGAAAGAATTTGAATTAGTTGAACAGACAGATAATAGTGTAACTTTTGCAATTGAAGATGATGAGAATAGCTATCAAAACTATCCTTATTATTTCCGACTAGAAATCACTTATAGCCTTACTGGCAAGACAGTACGGACTCAATACAAGATTTTCAATAAAGAAACTAGCAAGGTTATGCCTTACTTTATTGGTGGACATCCAGGATTTAATTGTCCCTTACTGGATGATGAAGTCTATGAAGATTATTATCTAGAGTTTGAGAAAGAAGAGACTTGCTCTGTTCCACGTCCTTTCCCAGAAACGGGGATGCTTGATTTTCAAGATAGAAGTCCATGGCTAGAAGGTCAAAAAGAATTAGACCTCAGCTATGATCTTTTCAGCACAGATGCAGTCACCTTAGATGAATTGCAATCTAGAACAATTGCCCTTCGTTCTCGTAAACATGATAAGGGATTGAAAGTGCACTTTGCAGAGTTTCCAAATCTCATTATCTGGTCAACTTTGAATAAAGGTCCTTTCATTGCTTTTGAACCATGGTCTGGCTTGTCAACATCCCTTGAAGAAGGAGATCATCTAGAAGATAAGAAAAACGTTCGCCAACTAGAGCCTGGTCAAGTAGATCAAATTGGTTTTGATATCGAAATCTTTTAGACAAAAAAGAACAAAAACAAACATTAACTGTTGACTTTTTCTGGAAATAGGAGTATATTATGTTTGTAAGCAACAAATGATATTTGTAACAAACAAATAATCACTTGTTATATTCTCTTTCGTGGAGAAAGATTATTTCTAGGAAACTGGTTTCCTAAACTTGAATAAGGTGTCATTCATCTCATTCAATCCAATTTGTCAATAAACTGCTAGAAAACTTTTTGTAGGTAAACTGCTAACTGTAAAAGGTTTTACTAGCCTAGAAAAATAAAAGGAGTATACAATATGTCTATTGTTATCGGTGCAGATGCTGCAGGTTTGAGATTGAAAGAAGTTGTGAAAGACTTCTTGGAAAAAGAAAACTTCCACGTTGTGGATGTTACAGCTGAAGGTCAAGACTTTGTTGATGTGACCCTTGCTGTTGCTGCAGAAGTAAACAAAGAAGAGCAAAACCTTGGTATCGTGATTGATGCTTATGGAGCTGGTCCATTTATGGTTGCAACTAAGATCAAAGGAATGGTTGCTGCAGAAGTATCTGACGAACGTTCAGCTTATATGACTCGTGGCCACAACAACTCACGTATGATCACTATGGGTGCACAACTTGTTGGTGATGAATTGGCTAAAAACATCGCTAAAGGATTTGTTAACGGTAAATACGATGGTGGACGTCACCAAATTCGGGTCGATATGTTGAACAAAATGTGCTAATACTCTTCAAAAATCAAGATAATCTGTCGTCAGCTCACTTTAGCTAACCTCAGTTATGCTCGCAGCTCGCTTCCTAAGCTAATCTTGATTTTTCTTGAGTAAGGATAAATGATATTAGATTTATATAATTAATCGGAGGGAATAACTAATGAGAATTGCAATTGGATGTGACCACATCGTAACAGATGAAAAAATGGCGGTTTCAGAATTTTTGAAATCAAAAGGATATGAAGTTATTGACTTTGGTACATATGACCATACACGTACTCACTACCCAATCTTTGGTAAAAAAGTAGGGGAAGCTGTAACTAGTGGTCAAGCTGATCTTGGAGTATGTATCTGTGGTACTGGTGTTGGTATCAACAACGCTGTAAATAAAGTTCCAGGTGTCCGTTCTGCCTTGGTTCGTGATATGACAACAGCTCTTTATGCAAAAGAACAATTGAATGCCAACGTTATCGGTTTTGGTGGTAAGATTACTGGTGAATTGCTCATGTGTGACATCATCGAAGCTTTCATACATGCTGAATACAAACCATCTGAAGAAAACAAGAAATTGATTGCGAAAATTGAACACGTTGAAAGTCACAATGCTCAACAAACAGACGCAAACTTCTTCACTGAATTCCTTGAAAAATGGGATCGCGGAGAATACCACGATTAAGAGGTGACTTATGATTTTAACAGTCACAATGAACCCATCCATTGATATTTCCTATCCCTTGGATGAGTTGAAGATTGATACTATCAATCGTGTGGTGGATGTAACCAAAACGGCTGGTGGTAAGGGACTCAATGTTACCCGAGTACTTTCAGAATTTGGAGATTCTGTTCTTGCTACTGGTTTAGTGGGTGGTAAACTTGGTGATTTTTTGGTTGAACATATCGATAATCAAGTAAAGAAAGATTTCTTCTCAATTCAGGGAGAAACTCGTAACTGTATCGCTATTCTCCACGGAGACAACCAAACAGAAGTTCTTGAAAAAGGTCCTGAAGTATTGGAACAGGAAGGTCAAGACTTTTTGGAACATTTCAAAAAACTCTTAGAGTCAGTTGAAGTAGTAGCCATCTCAGGTAGTCTGCCGGCTGGCCTTCCAGTTGATTACTATGCGAGCTTGGTAGAACTTGCTAATCAAGCTGGCAAGCCTGTTGTCTTGGACTGCTCTGGTGCAGCACTTCAGGCTGTTCTTGAATCACCACATAAACCAACAGTCATCAAACCAAATAATGAGGAATTATCTCAGCTTCTTGGAAGAGAAGTTTCTGAGGATTTGGATGAATTAAAAGAAGTACTTCAAGAACCTTTGTTTGCAGGTATTGAATGGATTATCGTTTCACTTGGTGCCAACGGTGCTTTTGCCAAACATGGTGACACTTTCTACAAGGTAGATATTCCTAGAATTCAGGTGGTCAACCCTGTCGGATCTGGAGACTCTACTGTGGCAGGAATTTCTTCAGGACTGCTTCACAAAGAATCGGATGCAGCATTACTCATCAAGGCAAATGTCCTTGGTATGCTCAATGCTCAAGAAAAAATGACTGGTCATGTCAACATGGCCAACTATCAAGCTCTATATGATCAATTAATAGTAAAAGAGGTATAAAATGGCTTTAACAGAACAAAAACGTGCACGCTTAGAAAAACTTTCTGATGAAAATGGTATCATCTCAGCTCTTGCATTTGACCAACGTGGTGCTTTGAAACGCCTCATGGCTCAACACCAAACAGAAGAACCAACAGTGGCTCAAATGGAAGAACTTAAAGTTTTGGTAGCAGATGAATTGACTAAATACGCTTCATCTATGCTTCTTGACCCTGAGTATGGACTTCCAGCAACTAAAGCTCTTGATGAAAAAGCTGGTCTTCTCCTTGCTTATGAAAAAACAGGTTATGATACAACAAGTACAAAACGCTTGCCAGACTGCTTGGATGTTTGGTCTGCAAAACGTATTAAAGAAGAAGGTGCAGATGCAGTTAAATTCTTGCTTTACTATGATGTAGATAGCTCAGACGAACTCAACCAAGAAAAACAAGCTTACATCGAACGTATCGGTTCTGAATGTGTGGCTGAAGATATCCCATTCTTCCTTGAAATCCTTGCTTACGATGAAAAAATTGCTGACGCTGGTTCTGTAGAATACGCGAAAGTAAAACCACACAAAGTTATCGGTGCTATGAAAGTCTTCTCAGACCCACGCTTTAACATTGATGTCTTGAAAGTAGAAGTTCCTGTTAACATTAAATATGTTGAAGGCTTCGCTGAGGGTGAAGTAGTTTACACACGTGAAGAAGCAGCAGCATTCTTCAAAGCACAAGATGAAGCAACTAACTTGCCATATATCTACTTGAGTGCTGGTGTATCAGCTAAACTTTTCCAAGATACTCTTGTATTTGCTCATGAATCAGGTGCAAACTTCAATGGAGTTCTTTGTGGCCGTGCTACATGGGCTGGATCAGTTGAAGCTTATATCAAAGATGGTGAAGCAGCAGCTCGTGAATGGCTTCGCACAACTGGATTTGAAAACATTGATGAGCTCAATAAAGTTCTTCAAACAACAGCGACTTCATGGAAAGAACGCGTGTAAGCAAGTCCTTCTAGGTTAGGAACATGAATCTAAAAAAATTTAAAAAAGTTGTATGTAAAGGTTTACAAAATAACTTACTTGTGCTATACTTAAATCACAAGTTAATACAAGGTGAGTGTTACTAAGTAATATTAGGCATGATCACAGGTGAATTAGAAATCGGATGATTTTCTAGTTCATTTGTGGTCATTTTTTATACTCATATACCTTTAAGATATAAAAGGAGGTTTACATGTATCGAATTCTAAATCCAATGAATCACAATGTCTCGCTTGTCAGAAATGATAAAGGAGAAGAAGTGATTGTGATTGGTAAGGGGATTACATTTGGAAAGAAGAAAGGGGATTTGATTGCTGAACATCAGGTTGAGAAAATCTTTCGGATGAAGACCGAAGAGTCAAGAGAAAACTTTATGGCTCTTCTCAAAGATGTTCCGCTTGATTTTATCACAGTGACCTATGAAATCATTGATAAGCTATCAAAGAAATATCATTATCCGATTCAAGAGTATCTCTACGTAACCTTGACAGATCATATTTACTGTTCTTACCAAGCTCTAGCACAAGGAAGGTACAAGGATAGTAATCTACCAGATATTTCCGCTAAGTATCCTGTTGCTTTTCAAATCGCAAATGAAGCATTTGAAATTTATCGTCAAAAACTGACCGATCATTTTCCTGAGGACGAAATTATTCGGATTGCTTATCATTTCATTAATGCCGAAGGTGAAAATGAAGTGGAACTTGTGGAGTCGATTGATAAGAGGAAAGAAATTCTCAGGAATGTTGAAGAAGTTTTAACGGACTATGCAATTCAACGAACTAAAGAGAATAACCATTTCTATGATCGTTTTATGATTCATTTGAATTATTTCTTGGATTATTTAGACAGATCTAGAGATGATAACCAATCACTTCTGGATATGGAAGATCATATTAAACAATCCTATCCAAAAGCCTTCGAGATTGGTTCCAAAATCTATGATGTGATTACACAACATACGGGTCTTGATTTGTATAAAAGTGAACGAGTTTATCTAGTTCTACATATCCAACGTTTATTGTCATAAAAATTTAATTAAAACTATATAAGGAGAATTCTATCATGAATAGAGAAGAAGTAACATTGTTAGGTTTTGAAATCGTAGCCTATGCTGGCGATGCTCGTTCAAAACTATTGGAAGCCTTGAAGACTGCTGAAGCTGGTGATTTTGAAAAAGCGGACGCTCTGGTAGAGGAAGCTGGTAGCTGTATCGCAGAGGCACACCACGCGCAAACAAGTCTATTGACTAAGGAAGCTTCTGGTGAGGACTTAGCGTATAGTGTGACCATGATGCATGGCCAAGACCACTTGATGACAACTGTCTTGTTAAAAGATTTGATGCACCACTTAATCGAACTTTATAAGAGAGGAGTTAAATAATGAATAAACTAATTGCATTTATCGAGAAAGGAAAACCTTTCTTTGAGAAATTATCTCGTAATATCTATCTTCGTGCTATTCGTGATGGTTTCATTGCAGGTATGCCTGTTATTCTCTTCTCAAGTATTTTTATCTTGATTGCCTTTGTACCAAACTCATGGGGCTTTAAATGGTCTGATGAAGTTGTAGCCTTTCTTATGAAACCTTACAGCTATTCAATGGGTATTCTGGCTCTCTTGGTAGCTGGTACAACAGCTAAGTCATTGACCGACTCAGTAAACCGTAGCATGGAGAAAACCAATCAAATCAACTATATGTCAACACTGTTAGCAGCGATTGTTGGTTTGTTGATGTTGGCAGCTGATCCTATCGAAAATGGTCTAGCTACTGAATTCTTGGGGACAAAAGGTTTGCTTTCAGCCTTCCTTGCTGCCTTTGTTACTGTAGCTATCTATAAGGTTTGTGTTAAGAACAACGTCACTATTCGTATGCCTGACGAAGTTCCACCAAATATCTCACAAGTCTTTAAAGATGTGATTCCATTCACTCTATCTGTTGTTTCTCTTTATGCTCTTGACTTATTAGCACGTCATTTTGTTGGTTCTAGCGTAGCAGAATCAATCGGTAAATTCTTTGCACCATTATTCTCTGCTGCTGATGGTTATCTAGGTATTACGATTATCTTTGGTGCCTTTGCCTTCTTCTGGTTTGTTGGTATCCATGGTCCATCTATCGTTGAGCCTGCTATCGCAGCTATTACCTATGCAAATGCCGAAGTCAACTTGAACCTTCTTCAACAAGGTATGCACGCTGACAAGATTCTTACTTCTGGTACACAAATGTTTATCGTTACCATGGGTGGTACTGGTGCGACACTGGTTGTTCCATTCATGTTCATGTGGTTAACAAAATCTAAACGTAACCGTGCAATTGGTCGTGCTTCAGTAGTTCCAACATTCTTTGGTGTAAATGAACCAATCTTGTTTGGTGCACCGCTTGTATTGAACCCGATTTTCTTCATTCCATTTATTTTTGCCCCTATCGCAAACGTTTGGATTTTCAAATTCTTTATTGAAACACTTGGAATGAACTCATTTACTGCTAATCTACCATGGACAACTCCAGCTCCACTAGGTCTAGTTCTTGGCACGAACTTCCAAGTTCTATCATTCATTCTTGCTGCTCTTCTAATCGTGGTTGACGTAGTAATTTACTACCCATTCCTTAAAGTATATGATGAACAAATTCTTGAAGAAGAACGTTCAGGTAATTCTAATGATGAATTGAAAGAAAAAGTTGCTGCAAACTTCAACACTGCAAAAGCAGATGCTATTCTTGAAAAAGCTGGTGTAGAAGCAGCACAAAATACAATCACTGAAGAAACAAATGTCCTCGTTCTCTGTGCAGGTGGAGGGACAAGTGGACTTCTTGCAAATGCTTTGAATAAGGCAGCTGCAGAATACAATGTTCCTGTGAAAGCAGCAGCAGGTGGTTATGGTGCTCACCGTGAAATGTTACCAGAGTTTGATTTGGTTATCCTTGCCCCTCAAGTTGCTTCAAACTTTGAAGACATGAAAGCAGAAACAGATAAACTCGATATTAAACTTGCGAAAACAGAGGGAGCTCAATACATCAAATTAACTCGTGATGGAAAAGGTGCTCTAGCATTTGTACAAGCTCAATTCGATTAACGATAGGGACTGTGAAACAGTCTCCTCTCGTTACGGAAATCGCTATGGCGAATTTCCTAATCGCCTTGTTAATTCGTCGGTAAAAAGATATCGTTTTTACCTCCTCATGTCACAATTCGATTAATAATAGGGACTATGAAACAGTCTCCTCTCGTTACGGAAATCGCTATGGCGAATTTCCTAATCGCCTTATTAATTCGTCGGTAAAAAGATATCGTTTTTACCTCCTCATGTCACAATTCGGTGACTTGGTACAAGAAGTGAGATGGAGAAGGATGGCTCACTGACTCCTCTCCTCTCACTTTTACTTTATTTAAATCAAGAAATAGGTGAAAAAAATGACAAAAACATTACCAAAAGACTTTATTTTTGGTGGCGCAACAGCTGCCTATCAAGCAGAAGGTGCTACACATACTGATGGTAAAGGAGCAGTAGCGTGGGATAAATATCTTGAAGATAATTACTGGTACACTGCAGAACCAGCCAGTGATTTTTACAATCGATATCCAGTTGACCTCAAGTTGGCAGAAGAGTATGGTGTCAATGGTATTCGAATTTCCATTGCTTGGTCACGTATTTTCCCAACCGGTTACGGTCAAGTAAATCAGAAAGGTGTCGAGTTTTATCATAATTTATTTGCAGAGTGCCACAAACGTCATGTTGAGCCCTTTGTAACTCTTCATCACTTTGATACGCCAGAAGCTCTACATTCAAATGGAGATTTCTTAAACCGTGAAAACATTGAACACTTTGTCGACTACGCTGCCTTCTGTTTTGAAGAATTTCCAGAAGTAAACTATTGGACAACCTTTAATGAAATTGGGCCAATTGGTGATGGTCAATACTTGGTTGGAAAATTCCCTCCAGGTATTCAGTACGACCTTGCCAAAGTTTTCCAATCGCACCACAATATGATGGTTTCTCATGCGCGTGCAGTCAAGCTATATAAAGATAAAGGTTATAAAGGTGAAATTGGTGTTGTTCACGCACTGCCAACCAAGTATCCTTTGGATCCTAAAAATCCAGCAGATGTTCGTGCTGCTGAATTGGAAGATATCATCCACAATAAATTTATCTTGGATGCAACTTATCTAGGTCACTATTCAGCTGAAACGATGGAAGGTGTCAACCATATCTTATCAGTCAATGGTGGTAGCTTGGATCTTCGTGAAGAAGATTTCACAGCATTAGAAGTTGCGAAAGACTTGAACGACTTCCTTGGAATTAATTACTATATGAGTGACTGGATGGAAGCATTTGATGGAGAAACTGAAATTATTCATAATGGTAAGGGTGAGAAAGGAAGCTCTAAATACCAAATCAAAGGTGTTGGTCGTCGTGTAGCTCCTGACTATGTACCACGTACGGATTGGGATTGGATTATCTACCCTCAAGGTTTGTATGACCAAATCATGCGCGTGAAGAAAGATTATCCGAACTACAAGAAGATTTACATCACTGAAAATGGTCTCGGCTATAAAGACGAGTTCGTTGATAATACTGTTTACGATGATGGCCGTATTGATTATGTCAAACAACACTTAGAGGTCTTGTCTGATGCTATTGCAGATGGAGCTAATGTAAAAGGCTACTTCATTTGGTCATTGATGGACGTCTTCTCATGGTCAAACGGATATGAGAAACGTTACGGTCTTTTCTATGTAGACTTTGAAACTCAAGAACGTTATCCTAAGAAATCAGCTCACTGGTACAAGAAAGTAGCGGAAAGTCAGATTATAGACTAGTAGAATTAGTAATTAGATATAGAATTCTAGTGAGGCAAAAGATGTTCAAAGATTTTATCCAATCTATTTATGAAAAAGTTTATATTATAAATTTCGAAAAATGTTCTCAAATACCTTGTTTGACGAATGAAGAACTGAAAAGTCTCGGAAAATGGTATGTCTCTACCGGTAAAGAATGGATTTGCCATTCAGACTATGAGCTGGAAGAATTTAAAAATATCTTTTTAAATTTTATCAGTCCTGAAGAACGGGATAACATCTCCTTTGATTCAGATTTTATGCCGTTTCAACAATCATAAAGAATCTAGGAAACTCTTTGTAAAAATCTTCATCAAAAAATGCGTCATATCAAGATTCTTATTTTCTTGATATGACGCATTTTATTTTTTATCAATTCTCATTTTTATGGTTTAGAAAGAATAATTTTTGTTTGTTTCGAAAGTTGTTCGAAGGTTTCTTTGCTCAGTTTAGAGTCTGAAACGACGGTATCAATATCAGAGATATTGTAGAAGGTATAGAAATCAAATTTATTGAACTTACTATTGTCAGCTAGTAAGTATTTTTTATTGGAATTATTGAGGGCGATGCGTTGGGATTCACCTTCCTCTTCACTAAAGGTCGCAATCGCATTGTCCTGAATACCATTACAGCTTACGAAAGCTTTAGAAAATTGCAAATTGGCCAAGTTTTGCAAGGTTAGTGTTCCCACAAAGGCTCCGGTGATGGAGCGGTAATTTCCACCAATTAAAATCAAATCTGTTAGTTTTCGTTCGTTTAGGATGAGAAAGACTGGTAAACTGTTTGTTACAACACGGATATTATCAATTGGAAGTTCACGGGCAAAAGATTCCAAGGTTGTACCTGGCCCAATAAAAATGGTTTCACCCTCATCAATTAAATGGCCTGCAAAACGGCTAATTTCTTGTTTTTCTGCGATTTGTAAGCTTTGTTTTTCAATATTGGAACGTTCATTATTTAAAATAGAACCTGTGCGAATTTTCTCAGCTCCCCCGTGCACCCGAACAAGTAAATCCTTGTCTGCCAACTCTTGCAAGTAGCGTCTAGCAGTCATATCTGATACATCCAAGCGAGTCATGATTTCTTTGACAGTAATAGTTCCCTTTGTATTTACCGTTTCTAGAATATTATCTAGTTTTTCCTGCTTTAGCATCGTTATCACCTCTATTTCTATTACTATTTTATCATAAAGTATTCAATCAATCAATTTAAAAAACAAAAGAAAACAAAAACAAAAATATCATGGTTGTTTTAAACAAACCATGATATTTGTTATCACTTCTGAAATTGTTGACTTAGTCCAAACCGTAGTTGTAGTCATCGTCTTGCATGGCTTCAACTTCGCCAAGAAGGTAACCATTTCCGACTTGAGAGAAGAAGTCGTGGTTAGATGTTCCTGTTGAAATACCGTTCATGACGATTGGATTGACATCATCTGCTGAGTCTGGGAAAAGTGGATCTTGTCCCAGGTTCATGAGTGCCTTGTTAGCATTGTAGCGAAGGAAGGTTTTGACTTCTTCCGTCCAACCAACACCGTCATAGAGGCTCTCTGTATAACCTTCTTCATTCTCGTAAAGAGTATAGAGCAGATCGTACATCCATTCTTTGAGTTTTTCTTGCTCTTCTTCAGGTAATTCATTGAAACCGAGTTGGAATTTATAACCGATGTAGGTTCCGTGAACAGACTCATCACGAATAATTAATTTAATAATTTCCGCAACGTTGGCTAGTTTGTTGTTACCAAGATAGTAGAGGGGAGTGAAGAAACCAGAGTAGAAGAGGAAAGTTTCAAGGAAGACGCTGGCAACTTTCTTTTCAAGTGGGCTACCGTTTAGGTAGATTTCGTTGACGATCTCAGCCTTCTTTTGTAGGTAAGGATTGGTATTGGTCCATTCGAAAATTTCTTCAATCTCAGCCTTTGTATTCAAGGTAGAAAAGATTGATGAGTAAGATTTAGCGTGGACAGACTCCATAAATTGGATGTTATTGAAAACAGCTTCCTCATGTGGTGTACGGATGTCTGCTCGAAGGGCTTGAACCCCTGTTTCAGATTGCATAGTGTCGAGAAGGGTTAAACCACCAAAGACTTTTCCAACCAAGTCTTTTTCTATATTTGATAGCTTTCTCCAGTCATCCAAGTCATTTGACAAGGGAATACGTGTATCAAGCCAGAATTGCTCCGTCAGTTTTTCCCAAGTTGATTTGTCGATGACATCTTCGATGGCATTCCAGTTAATGGCTTTGTAGTAAGTTTCCATTTGAAATCTCTTTCTGTGTTTAGTATTGCGAACTCACAATTACTTCTATTTTATCATAATTCTAGAGGAGTATCGCACAAAAAGTCGGAAGCCCGACTTTCTTGTTTTTCCATAGTATAGCTGCTTATTCCTGTTTAGTTTAGCAGGGTGAATGAATCACTTATCTGAGAAAATGTAGTTTTCTCAAGCAAAGATTAAATCACACAGCTTTCACATTGGTTGGCACCGACTTCTCCACCATCATCTGTAAAGGTACGGACGTAGTAGATAGACTTGATACCCTTGTTAAAGGCATAGTTACGAAGGATAGACAAGTCACGTGTCGTTTGTTTGTTTTCTTTCTTCCATTCGTAAAGTCCTTTTGGAATGTCACTACGCATGAAGAGAGTGAGTGAAAGTCCTTGGTCCACGTGCTCAGTTGCAGCAGCATAGACATCAATCACTTTACGCATATCCATGTCGTAGGCAGAAGTGTAGTAAGGAATGGTTTCTGTTGACAATCCAGCAGCAGGATAGTAGATTTTACCGATTTTCTTTTCTTGACGTTCTTCGATACGTTGCGTAATCGGGTGGATAGAAGCCGAAACGTCATTGATGTAACTGATAGAACCATTTGGCGCTACAGCAAGGCGGTTTTGGTGGTAAAGTCCATCTGCTTGAACCTTGTCGCGAAGTTCAGCCCAGTCAGCAGCACTTGGGATAAAGACATCTTTGAAAAGTTCTTTAACACGGTCTGATTTTGGAAGGAATTCGCCAGTTACATACTTGTCGAAGTAGCTTCCGTTAGCATAGTCTGATTTTTCAAAGTTGTGGAAGGTGATACCACGTTCACGCGCGATATTGTTTGACTCAACCAAAGTCCAGTAGTTCATAAGCATAAAGTAGATGCTTGTAAATTCAACAGACTCAGGCGATCCGTATTCAATCAATTGTTGGGCAAGGTAGCTGTGAAGTCCCATGGCACCAAGACCAAAGGTATGAGCTTGGCTATTTCCGTGGTTGATGGTAGGAACAGCTACGATGTGCGAACTATCTGTAACGAAAGTAAGGGCACGAACCATAGCACGGATAGAACGACCAAAGTCAGGTGAAGTCATCATGTTAACCACGTTGGTTGAACCAAGGTTACATGAAACGTCCGTTCCCATTTGAAGGAATTCTTGAGCATCGTTGATCAAGCTTGGTTCTTGAACTTGAAGAATCTCAGAACACAAGTTACTCATGATAATCTTACCATCAACAGGATTTGCACGGTTAGCCGTATCAATGTTGACGACATAAGGGTAACCAGACTCTTGTTGCAATTTAGAGATTTCAGTTTCCAAATCACGCGCCTTGATTTTTGTCTTGCGAATATTTGGATTTGCGACTAGTTCATCGTATTTTTCAGTGATGTCAATGTAGTTGAATGGCACACCGTATTCAAGTTCTACAGAGTATGGGCTGAAGAGGTACATTTCTTCATTTTTACGAGCTAGTTCGTAGAATTTATCGGGCACCACAACACCAAGTGAAAGGGTCTTGACACGAACTTTTTCATCGGCGTTTTCTTTCTTAGTTGAAAGGAAAGCGATGATATCTGGGTGGAAGACGTTGAGGTAGACAACACCAGCACCTTGACGTTGACCCAATTGGTTTGAGTAAGAGAAGCTATCTTCGAAAAGTTTCATAACTGGAACGACCCCAGAAGCTGCTCCTTCATATCCTTTGATAGGTGCACCAGCTTCACGAAGGTTGCTGAGGGAAATTCCCACTCCACCACCGATACGTGAAAGTTGAAGGGCAGAGTTGATAGAACGTCCAATAGAGTTCATGTCATCTGTGACCTGAATCAAGAAACAGGATACCAACTCCCCACGACGAGCACGTCCAGCATTCAAGAAGGAAGGTGTGGCAGGTTGGTAGCGTTGGTGGATGATTTCATTTGCAATATCGATTGCAACAGCTTCATTCCCATCAGCGAAATAAAGGGCGTTAAAGAAGACACGGTCTTCCATGCTTTCAAGATAGTATTCACCGTCGTTAGTCTTCAAGGCATATTGATTATAGAACTTATAGGCAGCCATGAAAGACTTGAATTGGAAGTTTTGTTCTTTGATAAATTGAGACAATTCTTCCAAAAATTCTGGACGGTATTTCTTGATAAAGGCTGTTTCGATGTAGTTGTGTTCAATGAGGTAGTTGATTTTATCAGTAATTGAATCAAAAACCATAGTGTTTGGAACTACATTTTCTTTAAAGAAGGCATCCAAGGCTTCCTTATCTTTATGAAGCATGATTTGTCCATTAACAGGACGGTTGATTTCGTTATTGAGACGGAAGTAAGTCACGTCTTCAAGATGTTTTAATCCCATAAAATTTCCCTTATCTAATTACAAAAGAAAGGCTTCTAAGTTAGCCCTAGAAGCAGTTTCTTCTGGATGATGTACTAAGATTATGCTAATTGTTTCAATTTTCCTGGTTGGAAACCTGAAAAGACTTCAGTTGGTGTTTGGATAACAGGAGCTGCGCTGAAACCGAGCTCTTTAACTTGATCGATGTACTCAGGTTGCTCATCAAGATTGATTTCATGATAAGCGACATTATTACTGTCCAAGAAACGTTTGGTCATCTTACATTGGACACAGTTGTTTTTAGAATAAACGGTTACCATTGTGTAACTCCTCTTTCAAAATAGATTACTTTCTTAGTATATCAGAAAATAAATTTTTGTCAATGATTTGAAACTAAATATAGTGGTCTATTTTTCTACTCGAGGTCACAAAACACAATATGTAGTGTTTGTTTTGTGAAATAGTGATAGTTATCCTACAAGTAGTTTTTTGGAAAACTATATCCTGTGTTTTGTTATCTAGAATAGAAGATTTTCAGGAAGTTATCTGAAAGGAAATCGAATAAATCCCATAAAATGCTTGAAAAAAATCCGAGAAGATGATATAATACCAAATTGTAAGGGTTATCACATATAACTCAAAAAAGAAAGAACAAAAGGAGAGTCAAACTATGGCTTCTAAAGATTTCCACGTAGTGGCAGAAACAGGTATTCACGCACGTCCAGCAACATTGTTGGTACAAACTGCTAGCAAATTTGCTTCAGATATCACTCTTGAGTACAAAGGTAAATCAGTTAACCTTAAATCAATCATGGGTGTTATGAGTCTTGGTGTTGGCCAAGGTGCTGACGTAACTATCTCAGCTGAAGGTGCAGATGCAGATGACGCTATCGCTGCAATCTCAGAAACAATGGAAAAAGAAGGATTGGCATAAGGAAAATGACAGAAATGCTTAAAGGAATCGCGGCATCTGACGGTGTTGCAGTTGCAAAAGCATATCTACTCGTTCAACCGGATTTGTCATTCGAGACTGTTTCAGTCGAAGATACAAACGCAGAAGAGGCTCGTTTGGATGTAGCTCTTGAAGCTTCTCAAAACGAGCTTTCTCTTATCCGTGAGAAAGCTGTAGGTACGCTTGGTGAAGAAGCGGCTCAAGTTTTTGACGCTCATTTGATGGTTCTTTCTGACCCAGAATTGATTGGTCAGATTAAAGAAACAATCCGTGCCAAGAAAGTCAATGCAGAAGCAGGTCTTAAAGAAGTGACTGACATGTTCATCACTATCTTTGAAGGCATGGAAGACAACCCATACATGCAAGAACGTGCAGCGGATATCCGCGACGTGACAAAACGTGTGTTGGCAAACCTTCTTGGTAAGAAATTGCCAAACCCAGCTTCAATCAATGAAGAAGTAATCGTGATTGCGCATGACTTGACACCATCTGATACAGCTCAATTGGACAAAAACTTTGTAAAAGCTTTTGTAACAAACATCGGTGGACGTACAAGCCACTCAGCTATCATGGCACGTACACTTGAAATTGCAGCTGTATTGGGAACAAATAACATCACTGAAGTAGTGAAAGACGGTGATATCCTTGCCGTTAACGGAATTACTGGTGAAGTGATTATCAACCCAACAGATGAACAAGCGGCAGAATTTAAAGCAGCTGGTGAAGCTTATGCTAAACAAAAAGCTGAATGGGCACTTTTGAAAGATGCTCAAACAGTGACTGCTGACGGTAAACACTTCGAGTTGGCAGCTAACATCGGTACTCCAAAAGACGTTGAAGGTGTTAACAACAACGGTGCTGAAGCTGTTGGACTTTACCGTACAGAATTCTTGTACATGGATTCTCAAGACTTCCCAACTGAAGATGAGCAGTATGAAGCATACAAGGCTGTACTTGAGGGAATGAATGGTAAACCAGTAGTTGTTCGTACAATGGATATCGGTGGAGATAAGGAACTTCCTTACTTCGATATGCCACACGAAATGAACCCATTCCTTGGATTCCGTGCCCTTCGTATCTCTATTTCTGAAACTGGAGATGCAATGTTCCGTACACAAATCCGCGCTCTTCTTCGTGCTTCTGTTCATGGTCAATTACGTATCATGTTCCCAATGGTTGCCCTTTTGAAAGAATTCCGTGCAGCCAAAGCAGTTTATGAAGAAGAAAAAGCAAACCTTTTTGCTGAAGGTGTTGCAGTTGCGGATGATATCCAAGTTGGTATCATGATTGAAATCCCTGCAGCAGCTATGCTTGCAGACCAATTTGCAAAAGAAGTAGACTTCATGTCAATTGGTACAAACGACTTGATCCAATACTCAATGGCAGCAGACCGTATGAACGAGCAAGTTTCATACCTTTACCAACCATATAACCCATCAATCCTTCGCTTGATCAACAACGTTATCAAGGCAGCTCACGCTGAAGGTAAATGGGCTGGTATGTGTGGTGAGATGGCTGGTGACCAAAAAGCTGTTCCACTTCTTGTCGGAATGGGCTTGGATGAGTTCTCTATGTCAGCAACATCTGTACTTCGTACACGTAGCTTGATGAAGAAATTGGACACTGCTAAGATGGAAGAGTACGCTAACCGTGCCCTTACAGAGTGTTCAACAATGGAAGAAGTTCTTGAACTTCAAAAAGAATACGTTAACTTCGATTAATGTCATTAACCTTGTAACCTAGTTGCAAGGTTTTTTTGACGCATTTTGGAAAAGTATAGTCTTATAAAGTACACTTTTAAATGCTCCAGAGGCATGGTATAATAGGGGGAAGTAAATAGAATAAGAGAGAAACCATGTCTAAAGAAATTGATATTGAGTACTACCACCAGCTAGCCTTGCAAAAGCAAAAGGAACACCGTAAAATTTTAGCCAATCTAAAGAAAAAACCTCCTAAAAACCTAGACAAGATAGCCCAGCAGATTCACCAAGAAGTTTTTGAGGAAATTGATTGCACTGCCTGTGCCAACTGTTGCAAGACATTGGGACCTGACTTTAAAGAAGCGGATATTACACGAATTGCTAAGTATTTTAAGATGAAATTACCAGCTTTTGAAGCTGAATTCCTTCAGGTAGATGAAGATGGGGATAAGGTTTTTAAATCCATGCCTTGTCCCTTTCTAGGAGGAGATAATCTTTGTTCCATCTATGATGTTCGTCCCAAGGCCTGCCGAGAGTTCCCCCATACAGATCGCAAAAAGATCCATCAAATCAACCATTTGACGATTAAGAATACTTTGACCTGTCCAGCAGCCTATCTCTTTGTTGAGAAATTAAAGGATAAGTTATAGAGATTTTAAGAATAAAAAATTTCTAATAATAACTAACAATATGAAGGGAGAACTCCTGTGCCTAGACCGAAAACAAAAGAGGAGCTAGTGCTGGCCTCTAAGGAAAACTATGAAAAGCTCAAACGTTTCATCTCCCAACTAAGTGAAGATGAGATACAGACTCCATTTGATTTTTCAAGAGACCCAAAGAAAAAAGAAGTTCACTGGAAAAGGGATAAAAATCTACGGGATGTCTTGATCCATCTTTATGAATGGCATCAGTTACTTTTGACTTGGGTACATTCTAATCAAAAAGGTCACGAAAGAACTTTTCTCCCTGAACCTTATAATTGGAAAACTTATGGAGAAATGAATGTCGCTTTTTGGAAGAAGCACCAGAAAACCTCCTTAGAAGAAGCGACTAGACTCCTAGAACAATCACATAGAGAGGTTTTAGAGTTGATAGAAGTTTTTAGCAATGACGAACTCTTTACCAAAGGTGTCTATAAGTGGACGGGAGGAACAAGTCTAGGTTCCTACTTTGTTAGTAGCACGTCAAGTCACTATGATTGGGCTAGCAAAAAACTCAAAGCACATCAGAAGAATTGTAAGGGATAGATGGCCTATTTGAAATAGAAAGAATGAGTTCTTTTAAACGTAATACTCTTCGAAAATCAAATTCAAACTGCGTCAACGTCGCCTTGCCGTACTCAAGTACAGCCTGCGGCTAGTTTCCTAGTTTGCTTTTTGATTTTCATTGAGTATAAGATAAAAGCAAAGGGCTACCAAGTGATGGAGCCCTTTTGATTTATACAAGCAAATTACCATGCAAAAGCTGTCGTTGGAGCATTGAGCGCTTCTAACCATTGTTTATTTTTCGCAGGGCAAAGAGTTACGGATATACCTGCCATATCTAGACTGGTCATAAATGTTCCTGATTTTATAAAGGTAATAGTGACTCCTTCAATTTCTAAGAGTTGAAGGAGATCATTGATAAATATGCCCATTTCTAAGTTGCTGGTAGTGCCTAGATTATTTACAAGCAATATAAATTGATCACCCTTTTTCCAATGATAGTGCAATCTTAATTTACTTATAATTTCATTTGCAAGGATTTCCGATGATTGGAATGGGACGATACGATAGCCTTCTTCGCCATGTATCCCAATACCATAAGAAATATTTCCTTCTTCTAAGTTAAATAGTGGACGGGTGGCTTGGGGGAGACTAGCAGCTTTCGTTGCAAAGCCAATTGTTGCGATTTCGGGAGCAAGCTGATGACCTAAATCAGTTAGTTGCTCGATGTCGGCACCATTTTGAGCTGCATATCCTAGAACTTTATGAAGTAAAATAGTACCTGCAAGCCCTCTTCCTCTAATTTGAAATCTATTGTGAGGTTCAATAGAAATATCGTCGTGTGCTAGACTATAGCCGACCTTAATTCCTTCTTGTCTAGCAGTATTAATGGCCCAGCTAAATTCTTTGATGTCTGCTTCGAAATTTTTTACAATGATGAAGACACCTTGACCATTATTTAAAAAACGAATGGACTCTAAGATTTCAGTTCTTGTAGGAGGAGTAAATAATTGGCCATAGATAGCAGCAGTAAGCATTCCTTCTCCCACATATCCAATATGAGCGGGTTCGTGACCTGAACCTCCACCCGACAATATTGGAACTTGATAAGAATTACGATTTTTTTGATAGACTAATGGTAAGGTAGGGTGTTTTTCTAATTCAGGATGACTGCTGACAGTTGCTGAAATGTAACTTGAAATAATTTTCTGTTTATGATTTGAAATAAATGTCATTGTGGTCTCTTTCCAATAATTGTCATGATTAGAAAGTCTGGTTGTGGAACTGGACTTTTTTTATTGACGTAAGCCTTCACGATTTCTGCTAGAGCATGTGAATGGTAGTCTAACAAAAAATAAGTATAAGCAGATGAATCGATATCAATCTGACCATATTCTCTTAAAATTTTTGATACAAGCAAGCGACAGTAGTTGATAAATTGGTCATAGAAGTTATTTTGCCCTTGAATATCAAAAAGTTGAATATAAAAGTCACGCTCTTGTTCGAAATAAAGAAATAATTCTTGTAATAGTTTTTGGCCTGAAATGAAGTCCAAGTTGTTGGTGATGTACTCGGTTAAGTCAGTTTCAAATATCCAGTCTAGCAGTTCATATTTGTCAAGAAAGTGATTATAAAAGGTCTGTCTACGGATGCCAGCTGATTCCATGATATCTACAATAGAGATTTTGTCAAATTCTCTAGTAGCTAATAGGTCTCTAAATGCCTTAGCAATCCGTTTTTTTGTAATAAGTGATGATGCCATAGGAAACCTTTCTTTTACTTACTTCATTTTACCAAAAAATTTTTTTAAACGGGTTTAAAAGGGGACAAATAATAGAATCTGTCCCTTATCAGCCAGCAGTAAAAAATATATAATGAAAGCGAAAACAAAGGTAAATACCGAAAGGAGTTTCTCATGAAAAAAATTATAAATGAACCGACACAAGTTGTTGATGAAATGTTGCAGGGCTTGTCATTTATGCATGATGACTTGGTAGAACGGTTAGATGGTTTTGATGTCATCGTTAGAAAGGTAGAAAAGACAGGGAAAGTTGGGCTCATTTCAGGTGGAGGCTCAGGACATGAACCAAGTCATGCTGGATTTGTAGGAGATGGAATGTTGTCTGCTGCTATTTGTGGAGCAGTCTTTACTTCACCTACTCCGGATCAAATTTTAGAAGCCATTAAGGCAGCTGATGAAGGTGCTGGAGTTTTCATGGTTATCAAGAACTATTCTGGAGACATCATGAACTTTGAAATTGCACAAGAACTTGCTGAAATGGAAGGTATTGATGTAGCAAGTGTTGTAGTCGATGATGATATTGCTGTTGAAAATAGTCTCTATACCCAAGGTCGCCGCGGTGTTGCTGGTACTATATTAGTCCATAAAATTTTGGGTGATGCGGCTCGTTCTGGTAAATCTTTATCTGAAATGAAGGAACTGGCTGATAAACTTGTCTTAGAAATTAAAACAATTGGGCTGGCCTTGTCTGGAGCAACTGTTCCTGAAGTTGGTAAACCAGGATTTGTTCTAGAAGATGATGAATTTGAATATGGTGTTGGTATTCACGGTGAGCCAGGATATAAAAAAGAGAAAATGCAACCTTCAGCACAATTGGCCTCAGAATTGGTTGAAAAACTATCTGAAGGTTTCCAACTTAAGGCTGGTGAACGCTATGGCCTTCTCATCAATGGTTTAGGAAGCACCCCTCTGATGGAGCAATATGTATTTGCAAATGATGTGGCTAAATTACTCCATGAAAAAGGTGTTGAGTTGGCATTTAAGAAAATTGGAAACTATATGACTTCAATCGATATGGCTGGTTTGTCATTGACATTGATTCGATTGGCAGATGATGAGTGGTTGGATGCTTTAAATGCACCTGTTACAACATCAGCTTGGTAAAACTCAAGGAGGAAATGTCGAATGAATGCTGAACAAGCTCTTGAATGGATGAAGCTTTTTAATGAAAAGATTCAAGAACAGAAAGATTATCTTAGTGAGCTAGACACTCCTATAGGAGATGGAGACCACGGTGGAAATATGGCGCGTGGAATGGTTGCAGTTATGGAAAACTTAGAAGGAAAGCAATTTGAGACCAGCAGTGATGTCTTTAAACTTGTCTCAATGCAACTACTGAGTAAGGTAGGCGGTGCTTCTGGTCCCTTGTATGGCTCTGCTTTTATGGGCATGGCCAAGGCTGATTCTCATTCAAAATTAGAAGAAACCTTACAAAGTGGTCTGGATATGATTGTCAAACGTGGGAAAGCAGAAGTTGGAGAGAAGACAATGGTTGACGTTTGGACTCCCGTTATTGCTGCCTTGTCTGCTGGTCAATTGACTCATGAGATTATTGATGAGGTAGTGAATGCTACCAAAGATTTACTTGCAACTAAAGGAAGGGCATCTTATGTAGGAGAACGTTCTCTTGGACATATTGATCCTGGGTCATTTTCATCAGGATTACTCTTTACTGCTCTTTTAGAAACTGGGGTGGTTTAATGGGAAGTATTGGTCTTGTTATCGTTTCACATTCCAAACACATTGCACAAGGTGTCGTTGAACTAATTAGTGAAGTAGCTAAAGATGTTCCGATTACTTATGTAGGAGGAACCGAAGATGGAGGAATTGGAACGAGTTTTGATCAAGTAGACAGGGTTGTTTTTGAAAATCCAGCAGATACTTTATTAGCTTTTTTTGACCTCGGCTCTGCTAAAATGAACTTAGAAATGGTGGCTGATTTCAGTGATAAGAGTATCATCATCAACAGGGTTCCAATTGTAGAAGGAGCCTATACTGCAGCAGCTCTTCTTCAGGCTGGTGCAGAACTATCAGTTATTCAAACACAGTTGACGGAGCTTGAAATCAATAAATAAGGAATTTTACTATAACTTTTTTTATAGGTGGGCTATTGATTATCTCAACTATCAAATTTTAAGTAAATAATTTCAAAATCAGAAAGGGATTGCTTTATGTAGTTCCTTTTTAATGTAAAAGGAGTAGAATCATAGAGTTTCTAAATTGTTCATCATTCAAAGCTGATTGTGATAGAACTATTCTAGCTTTAGAATCCTTCAAAAATTAACATTTAAGGCGATCAATGGCTTAGAAGAGTGCGAAAACATTTAGTTTATAGGAATTCTAGATCTAGAATTACATGGATATTTATAAAGTCGGGATATTCGATAGTTAGGATTGTTCTATTCTGAAAGATTTGGGCTGTCAATCTTCTAGAATAGTAGTTTGCCAATGAATTTTGTTGAAAGATTCCTTGTTTTATGGTAGTCTAAAGTAAAAGAAAGCCTTATCATTATATTTGTAGCTTTAATCTGACTTGGTTTAGGTCTAGAAGAAGGATAGATCTTTTTGGGATTTTTAATAACAATTATATTTTCACTTGCAAAAAATGTATTTCAACTTTACCTAATGTAGAAGAAGGAAATATCATAAAATGCTTATGACTTGTTTGAAAGAGAATGTAAACTAAAAATGGATTCCCTTTACATATTAGGAGTAGGTAGATGAGTAATCTAGAGTCAATTCGTAAAGCGCATATCATCGTGTGGGGTGCCTATCTATTTTTATCATTAAGGGCGCCGCTAATTAGCAGCACAGAGTATTTCTTGCTTATTTTTTTAGCGTTTCTCTATTCGATAGTATCGCTCCCTATATATTCAGTGAAAAATAAAATAGTATCTATCTGCCTAGCCATAAATTCGATTCTGTTAATGAGTTTCCCGATTTTAATCAATAAATATTTCCCAGGAAACGTTTCTACTTATTTCGTATTAATAAGTATTTTTATCCTGGAGTTCTTAATCTTTAATAAAATTGGTAGAGATTTTGATACTAGATTAGCTAGTGAATATAGGAAAATCAGTCAGTTTAAAAGTAAGATGTCTCAATCTCCTTGGATAAAATATTTAGAGATTTCTAGTTTTATATTAACTATATTTCCATTTATTCTTCATGGTACAGTTGCTAATCGTGTATTTGCTCTTATCTTTTTGATAAAAATTTGTGTAGATACTACGATAAAGGTTCTATTAAATAGAATCTTTAATTCAAGTGAGATGATGAAAAGGAGAATATTTTCTCTTTTTGTACTAGATTTGATTGTCTATATATTTTTAGGCTATGTTTTAGCAATGCAAAAAGATGGATACCTATTTTCAATTCTACTAATTTTTTCTAATTTCTCACTTCCCTTTATCAGAGAAAAAGAGTATAAGTTATTTAAAAATAAGAAATAAGATAAATAAGGTTAAATCTTACTTCTCTTTAAAATCAAATCAGGTAGAGAAAGGATATCTTATCTAGGTAACAAAGTGCTTTAAACGCAGTCGACGATTACTGATTAGAGAACTATCCTAACCATGCAACGTTAAAGAGGAGAAATCTTATGAAACTCGTATCACCAAATAATTATGTTGCTATTGAGTAAGAAGAGATGAGGTGTCTTGATGGGGGATTATCTCTACATAAAGACGGAGGAATGTTACAGTAAACGTAGCCATTGATTATTTTATGGGAGACTCAACATGTTTAAACTAACTGATAAAGTCAGAGTGGCATCTGCTCTTTTAGGGGCAAGTTCCATATTGATTAGTATGTATCTTATACCTTTTATTAAAACTGAGAATAAATTTTGGGAGATACTTTTATTTATTTTAGGTGTATTGCTAATTGGAATTGCATTACTAAGTCATAAAAAAATTAAATTTTGGAAATAGCGTTAGTGAGAAGAACAGGATGATAGTATTATGATGGTTGTTTTAATTTTGATGGTTGTGGTGTTTTTGTATTATGTAATTACAGAGTATTTTCAGAATAGTTATATTGACTGTATACTATTTCTAACATTGCTGATTTCTCATTTGATATGGGATTACTATTTTTTGCCCATTGAAGTTTTAGTGGCATTAAGTGGAGTAAATTTGCTGTCAAGATTATTCAAAAAAATGAGAAGTCAATAGATCTGTTAGTGGATTATAAAGATGAAAGGTAAAATTGGGATATTTAAAATGAAACATTTTTTTGCTGGTATCGGAGAGATAAAATTAGCTTTCTACATTTTATATGTTTTGCTAGGTCTAGCACCTTTATTTCACACTTACATAATAAATGCTGAAACAGGGGTAGGAAAATCAGTTTTAACTATTATAGGGGTAGTCTCCGTATTTATGTTGACTATTGCTCGAATTTATAGGAGATTTTTCTACAATAAAAATAAACTTGACTAGAATAGTATGGGTTAGTTAATCCATTAGAACTATTATTCTTTGTGATACTATACTACTTTTAAGTTTTTACATTAAACAGCTGGCTGAAGTGAAAGTTGTTTATCTTAGAAAGGAAAACACTAAATTGTCCTACAAATTTCTACTTTTCGACCTTGATCACACTCTTCTTGATTTTGATGCTGCTGAGGATGTGGCTTTGACTCAACTCTTAAAAGAAGAAGGGGTTACAGACATTCAGGATTATAAAGACTATTATGTTCCTATGAACAAGGCTCTCTGGAAGGACTTGGAGCAAAAGAAAATCAGTAAACAAGAGCTGGTTAACACGCGCTTTTCTCGTCTATTTGCTCACTTTGGACAGGAAAAAGATGGTAGTTTTCTAGCCCAGCGTTACCAATTTTACCTCGCTCAACAGGGACAAACTTTTTCAGGCGCTCATGAACTCTTAGACAACCTCATCGAGCGAGATTATGAGCTAAATGCTGCGACAAATGGCATTACTGCCATTCAGACAGGGCGTTTGGCTCAGTCTGGTCTAGCACCTTATTTCAATCAAGTCTTTATCTCTGAACAGTTGCAAACACAAAAACCGGATGCTCTCTTTTATGAAAAAATTGGCCAACAGATTGCAGGTTTTAGCAAAGAAAAGACGCTGATGATTGGAGACTCTCTAACCGCCGACATTCAAGGTGGCAATAATGCGGGGATTGACACTATTTGGTACAATCCTCATCACCTCGAAAATCCCACACAAGCCCAGCCAACCTACGAAGTCCATTCTTACAACGACTTGCTGGATTGTTTAGATAAACTGTAAAAAGTGGTTTCCATAGCCACTTTTTGCTATAATAGAGGCAGTAAAAACGAAGGAGTCGGCTATGGAACACTCGTCTTGGCATGCTTTGATTAAGGCGCAATTACCTGAGGGTTATTTTGGGAAAATTAATCAGTTTATGGAGCAGGTCTATGCTCAGGGGACTATTTATCCACCCAAGGAAAAGGTTTTTCAGGCTCTCTTGACAACACCGCTTGAAGAAGTTAAGGTGGTGATTCTAGGGCAAGATCCCTATCACGGGCCAGGTCAAGCGCAGGGTTTGAGTTTTTCTGTACCTGACTCTATCCCAGCTCCGCCATCCTTGCAAAATATCTTGAAAGAATTGTCAGATGATATCGGGGTTAAGAAATCTCATGATTTGACAGCTTGGGCTGAGCAAGGAGTCTTGCTTCTTAATGCTTGTTTGACAGTTCCTGCTGGACAGGCCAATGGTCATGCTGGTCAGATATGGGAGCCTTTTACGGATGCTGTGATTCAGGTGGTCAATCATCTAGATAGACCAGTCGTTTTTGTACTCTGGGGAGCTTATGCACGTAAGAAGAAGGCCTTAGTTACCAATCCTCATCACTTGATTATCGAATCAGCCCATCCCAGTCCTTTATCGGTTTACAGAGGATTTTGGGGTTCCAAGCCTTTTTCCAAGGCCAATACATTCTTAAAAGAGACAGGACAAGAGCCAATCGATTGGCTTAGATAAGGAGAAAATATGCCTCAGTTAGCGACGATTTGCTACATTGATAACGGAAAAGAACTGCTCATGCTCCATCGTAATAAGAAGCCTAATGATGTCCATGAAGGGAAATGGATTGGTGTGGGTGGTAAGCTAGAGAGAGGAGAGACGCCCCAGGAATGCGCGGCGCGTGAAATCCTTGAAGAAACAGGGCTCAAAGCCAAGCCAGTTCTAAAAGGTGTTATCACTTTTCCTGAATTTACGCCAGATTTAGACTGGTACACCTATGTTTTTAAAGTGACGGAGTTCGAGGGTGACTTGATTGACTGCAACGAGGGAACGCTAGAATGGGTTCCCTATGATGAGGTTTTGAGCAAGCCGACTTGGGAAGGTGACCATACCTTTGTTGAGTGGCTTTTAGAGGATAAACCCTTCTTTTCAGCCAAGTTTGTTTATGATGGGGATAAATTGTTGGATACTCAAGTTGATTTCTATGAATAAAGGAGAAAGCAGATGCTACTAATCAAAAATGGTCGTGTAATGGATCCCAAGTCTGGTTTGGATCAAGTGTGTGATGTCTTAGTCCAAGATGGGAAAATTGTCAAAATTGCGCCTGAGGTCAAGGAAGAAGGAGCAGAGATAATTGATGCTACTGGTCTTGTAGTTGCTCCTGGCTTGGTCGATATCCATGTTCATTTCCGTGAACCGGGACAAACACATAAAGAAGACATTCATACTGGTGCCCTAGCAGCCACTGTAGGTGGTTTTACTACTGTCGTCATGATGGCTAATACCAGTCCAACCATTTCAGACGTGGAGACTTTGCAAGAAGTTCTTCAATCTGCTGCCAAGGAAAAAATCAATGTTAAGACGGTTGCGACCATTACTAAAAACTTTAATGGGCAAGATTTGACTGACTTTAAGGCACTTTTAGAAGCTGGTGCGGTTGGTTTCTCAGACGACGGTATTCCTCTTGAAAGCAGTAAAGTTGTCAAGGAAGCCATGGAGGAAGCTAAAAAGCTTAATACCTTTATTAGTCTTCATGAGGAAGATCCAGGTTTGAATGGGATTCTTGGGTTTAACGAAAATATTGCTAAAGAACATTTCCATATCTGTGGTGCAACTGGGGTAGCTGAGTATGCTATGATGGCGCGTGATGTCATGATTGCCTATGCAACTAAGGCTCATGTCCATATTCAGCATTTGTCTAAGGAAGAAAGTGTTAAAGTAGTGGAGTTTGCTCAAGGATTGGGAGCGCAAATCACAGCAGAAGTAGCGCCACAGCATTTTTCTAAGACCGAAGCGCTCCTTTTGACACAAGGAAGCAATGCTAAGATGAATCCTCCACTTCGTTTGGAATCAGACCGTCGTGCTGTGATCGAAGGTCTTAAATCAGGCGTCATCACAGTTATAGCGACTGACCATGCGCCTCACCATGCAGATGAAAAAAATGTTGAGGATATCACCAAAGCACCATCTGGCATGACAGGTTTGGAAACATCTCTTTCTCTCGGATTGACTTATTTGGTCGAAGCTGGTGAGTTAAGTTTGATGGAATTGCTCGAAAAGATGACATACAACCCAGCCAAGCTTTACAACTTTGAAGCAGGTTATTTAGCTGAGAATGGCCCAGCAGATATCACTATTTTCGATGCTAAGGCTGACCGCCTTGTGGACTCCCATTTTGCTTCGAAGGCAGCTAATTCACCATTCATCGGTGAAACCTTAAAAGGGCAGGTTAAATATACCATCTGTAAGGGACAAATCGTCTATCAAAACTAGGTGGGAGTCTGCTCTGTAAACAAAAAGAATAGAGAGCCTATATGTACCAAACCCATCATTTTAAAGACAAGTTTATCTTATTTTTAAAGATATTTTTCCCTATCTTGATTTATCAATTTGCAAATTATTCTGCCTCATTTGTTGATACGACTATGACTGGCAAATACAATACCATGGACTTGGCTGGTGTATCTATGGCAACTAGTATCTGGAATCCCTTCTTTGCCTTTCTAACAGGGATTGTGTCAGCCTTGGTGCCCATCATTGGTCACCATCTTGGGCGAGGCAAAAAGGAAGAGGTTGCGTCTGATTTTTACCAGTTCATCTATCTGGCCTTGGGTCTATCTGTGCTCTTGCTGGGGATGGTACTTTTCTTGGCACCACCAATCTTGAATCATATTGGACTAGAAGCACCAGTGTCGGCAGTAGCGGTTCGCTATCTCTGGTTTTTATCTATCGGAATTATCCCCCTATTACTTTTTAGTGTCATTCGTTCCTTGCTGGATTCGCTGGGCTTGACCAAACTATCTATGTATCTCATGCTTTTGTTACTCCCTCTCAATAGTGGATTTAACTATCTCTTGATTTTCGGTGCCTTTGGAGTTCCAGAGCTGGGAGGGGCTGGTGCTGGTTTAGGAACATCCTTGGCCTACTGGGTCTTGTTGGGAATTTCTGTTCTGGTTTTATTTAAACAGGAGAAGCTCAAAGCCCTACATCTTGAAAGACGAATTCCGCTTAATATGGATAAAATCAAGGAAGGAGTTCGACTAGGTCTACCTATTGGGGGGACTGTCTTTGCGGAAGTGGCTATCTTTTCCGTGGTTGGCTTGATTATGGCTAAGTTCTCATCCTTGATTATCGCTAGTCACCAGTCAGCTATGAACTTTTCAACTCTCATGTACGCCTTTCCTATGAGTATTTCATCGGCTATGGCTATTGTTGTTTCCTATGAAGTGGGAGCCAAGAGATTTGATGATGCGAAAACCTATATTAGTTTAGGAAGATGGACTGCCCTCATTTTTGCAGGATTCACCTTATCCTTTCTTTACATTTTTAGAGGAAATGTGGCCAGTCTTTATGGTAACGATCCAGAATTTATCAATTTGACAGCGCGTTTTTTGACTTACAGCCTCTTCTTCCAGTTGGCAGATACCTTTGCGGCACCGCTTCAGGGAATTTTACGGGGTTATAAGGATACAGTTATTCCTTTTTACCTTGGTTTGGTTGGTTACTGGGGGGTGACACTCCCAGTAGCTATGATATTCGACTCTCTAACGGATTTTGGAGCTTATTCTTACTGGATTGGTTTGATTATTAGTCTAATCGTGAGTGGCGTTCTCTACCGTTGGCGTTTGACAGTGATTATGAAAAGATTTGAATCTTTAGCAAAATCTAAACGATAAAAAGTTTGTGAAAAAATATTCTTAATGAGAAAATCCCTTGTTTTCATGGGGTTTTCTTTTTTATTTTGTGAAATTTCTTTTAGAAAAACTTTGACAGTATTTGTCAAAAACGGTAAAATAGTAAGGTAAGAAGAAAGTTAGAAAGGCAAGAAGATGTCAACTTTAGATAAAAATCTTTTGCTAGAAATGTTCCGTAAGATGGAAGAAATCCGTCGCATGGACTTAAAAATTGCACAATTAGTAAAGAAAGGGAAAGTGCCAGGAATGACGCACTTTTCTGTTGGAGAAGAGGCAGCTAACGTGGGTGCTATGTTAGCTCTCAATCCAGATGATCTAATTACCTCAAACCACCGTGGACACGGGCAAGCCATTGCCAAAGGAATTGACCTCAACGGAATGATGGCTGAAATCCTTGGTAAATACACTGGAACCTGTAAAGGAAAAGGTGGTTCTATGCATATCGCCGACCTTGATGCTGGTAACCTTGGTGCCAATGGTATCGTAGGTGGTGGTATGGGGATCGCTGTTGGTGCAGCCCTCAGTCAGCAAATGCAAAATACCGGTAAAATCGTTGTCTGCTTCTTTGGAGATGGTGCGACCAATGAAGGTGTTTTCCACGAAGCAGTGAACATGGCTTCTATCTGGAACCTGCCAGTCATTTTCTATTGCATTAACAACGGTTATGGAATCTCTGCGGATATCAAGAAAATGACTAATGTGGAGCATATCCATCAACGTAGCGCTGCTTATGGAATTCCTGGAATGTTCATCGAAGATGGAAACAATGTCATCGACGTTTATGAAGGATTTAAGAAAGCTGTAGATCATGTTCGTGGTGGCAATGGGCCTGTATTGATTGAAAGTGTTACTTATCGCTGGCTTGGTCACTCATCATCTGACCCTGGTAAATATCGTACACGTGAAGAAGTGGAACTGTGGAAACAAAAAGACCCAATTGAAAATCTTCGCAAGCACCTTATTGAAAATAACATTGCAAGTGCTACAGAATTGGAAGAAATTCAAGCGCAAGTCAAGGAAGCAGTAGAAGCTTCTGTTAAATTTGCGGAAGAAAGTCCATTCCCACCGCTTGAATCAGCCTTTGAAGATATTTACGCAGACTAAGGAGAAAGAGATAAAATGGAAACAAAAACAATGTCCTTCCGTGACACCATTATCCTTGCTATGTCTGAGGAAATGCGTCGCGATGAAAATGTGTTCTTGATGGGAGAAGATGTCGGTGTCTTTGGAGGAGACTTCGGTACTTCTGTCGGAATGCTTGAAGAATTTGGCCCAGAACGTGTTCGTGACTGTCCGATTTCTGAAGCTGCCATCTCTGGAGCAGCAGCAGGAGCAGCCATGACAGGACTTCGTCCAATCGTTGATATGACCTTCATGGACTTCTCGGTTATTGCCATGGACAATATCGTCAACCAAGCTGCTAAAACTCGTTACATGTTTGGTGGTAAAGGTCAGGTTCCAATGACTGTTCGATGCGCAGCTGGTAATGGGGTAGGTTCTGCCGCTCAGCACTCACAATCTCTAGAGTCTTGGTTCACTCACATTCCTGGACTTAAAGTTGTAGCACCAGGTACGCCTGCGGACATGAAAGGACTGCTCAAGTCTTCTATCCGTGATAACAACCCTGTTATCATTCTTGAGTACAAGTCAGAATTTAACCAAAAAGGGGAAGTTCCAGTTGATCCAGACTACACAATTCCACTTGGTGTCGGGGAAATCAAACGTGAAGGTACAGATGTAACAGTTGTTACTTACGGAAAAATGCTTCGCCGTGTGGTTCAAGCTGCTGAAGAATTGGCAGAAGAAGGAATTTCAGTTGAAATTGTTGACCCACGTACCCTTGTACCGCTTGATAAGGATATTATCATTAACTCAGTTAAGAAGACTGGTAAGGTTGTTCTGGTTAACGACGCCCATAAAACAAGTGGCTATATCGGTGAGATTTCAGCTATTATTTCAGAATCAGAAGCATTTGACTATCTAGATGCACCAATCCGCCGTTGTGCAGGAGAAGATGTGCCAATGCCTTATGCACAAAATCTAGAAAATGCAATGATTCCAACCGTTGAAAGCATCAAAAATGCAATCCGTAAAACATATAACAAAGAATAGAATTACATAAATTAAATCATGTAATGTTTTAGAGGTTTTAACTTTAGTAACTTGAGATATGTTTTGTATTCAAATGATTTGAAGAGTTGCGACATGAGTGAGTCGAATCGATAATATTCGACGAATGAATTAGTAAGTCTACAAGGTTGACCGCCAAATAGCGGCAACCGTAGTAACTTGAGACGCGTTTCGTGTTCAAGTTACTTGTAGAGTTGAGCACGGGCTAAAAGCTCGGAAAAAGATTAATCTCCTTAACTTCATCGAGGTCTACGTTGATTTCCTATTTTTCGGTCGCTTTTAAACGCCCTTTGCATCATGTAATTGAATTCGGACGGAGGTCTGCGAAAAAAAGATAGATTTCCTTGTGTTCATCGAACACATCGTCAATCTCCTATTTTTTCATTGCCCTCTTCGTCCTTAACATCTTAGTATAGAATTGGAGAGGTCATGGCTGATGACAAGCTAAGAGCGACTCCTGCAGCTAGAAAGTTAGCGGATGATTTAGGGATCAACCTCTACGACGTTTCTGGCTCAGGTGCAAACGGTCGTGTCCACAAAGAAGACGTGGAAACTTATAAAGACACAAACGTGGTTCGCATTTCGCCACTTGCAAAACGAATTGCCCTCGAACATAACATTGCTTGGCAGGAAATCCAAGGAACTGGTCATCGTGGTAAAATCATGAAGAAGGATGTTTTGGCCTTGCTTCCTGAAAATATTGAAAACGAGACCATCAAGTCTCCTGCTCAGATTGAAAAAGTGGAAGAAGTTCCTGATAATATCACTCCTTATGGTGAGATTGAGCGTATTCCAATGACACCAATGCGTAAGGTGATTGCCCAACGTATGGTTGAATCTTACCTAACTGCTCCAACCTTCACGCTTAACTATGAAGTTGATATGACTGAAATGTTGTCTCTTCGTAAGAAGGTTCTTGAGCCAATCATGGAAGCAACTGGGAAGAAGACTACTGTAACAGACCTCCTTTCACTTGCTGTTGTGAAAACCTTGATGAAGCATCCTTATATCAACGCTTCATTGACAGAAGATGGCAAGACTATTATCACTCACAACTATGTCAATCTTGCCATGGCAGTTGGGATGGATAATGGATTGATGACACCTGTTGTTTACAATGCTGAGAAGATGAGTCTTTCAGAACTGGTTGTAGCCTTCAAGGATGTCATTGGTCGTACCTTGGACGGTAAATTGGCTCCAAGTGAACTTCAAAATTCAACATTCACAATCAGTAATTTGGGAATGTTTGGCGTTCAGTCCTTTGGTCCGATCATCAACCAACCAAACTCAGCTATCCTTGGCGTCAGTTCGACAATCGAGAAGCCAGTTGTCGTTAATGGTGAAATTGTGATTCGCCCTATCATGAGCCTAGGATTAACCATCGACCACCGTGTCGTAGATGGTATGGCTGGTGCTAAGTTTATGAAGGACTTGAAAGAATTGATTGAAAATCCAATCTCAATGTTGATTTAAGAGCAAGAGTATTCATTTTTAAGATATAGATAAAGGAAGGAAGACATGGCCTTAGAAGTAATTATGCCAAAAGCCGGCGTGGATATGACAGAAGGACAAATCGTCCAATGGAATAAAAAAGTCGGAGAATTTGTAAAAGAAGGAGAAATCCTTTTGGAAATCATGACTGACAAAGTCAGCATGGAATTGGAAGCAGAAGAAGACGGTTACTTGATCGCTATCCTCAAAGGAGATGGTGAAACTGTCCCTGTAACGGAAGTTATCGGTTACCTTGGTGAAGAGGGGGAAAACATCCCAACAGCTGGAGCCGCATCGCCAGAAGCTAGCCCAGCACCTGCAGCAAGTGCCTCAAACGATGATGGTAAGAGCGATGATGCTTTTGATATCGTTTTGATTGGTGGAGGTCCTGCTGGTTATGTTGCAGCCATCAAAGCTGCCCAACTCGGCGGTAAGGTTGCCCTTGTTGAGAAATCTGAACTTGGTGGAACCTGCTTGAACCGTGGCTGTATCCCAACTAAGACCTATCTTCACAACGCTGAAATTATCGAAAACATCGGTCATGCCGCAAACCGTGGTATCGTAATCGAAAATCCAAACTTCACTGTTGATATGGAAAAACTTTTAGAAACTAAATCTAAAGTTGTTAATACTCTTGTTGGTGGTGTTGCAGGACTTCTTCGTAGCTACGGAGTTACTGTTCATAAAGGAATTGGTACGATTACTAAAGACAAGAATGTCTTGGTAAATGGTTCTGAATTGCTTGAAACCAAGAAAATCATCCTAGCTGGTGGTTCAAAAGTCAGCAAAATCAACGTTCCTGGTATGGAATCTTCACTTGTCATGACCAGTGACGATATTCTTGAAATGAACGAAGTTCCAGAAAGTCTCGTTATCATTGGTGGTGGGGTTGTCGGTATCGAGCTTGGTCAAGCCTTCATGACATTCGGTTCAAAAGTAACTGTTATCGAAATGATGGATCGCATTGTCCCAGCAATGGATGCGGAAGTATCTAAGAACCTTCGCTTGATTCTTGAACGTAAAGGAATGACCATCTTGACTGGTACTAAACTGCAAGAAATTATTGAAGAAGATGGCAAACTTCGTATCAAGGTTGAAGGAAAAGACGATATTATCGCAAGCAAAGCTCTCCTTTCAATCGGTCGTGTTCCGGATCTTGAAGGTATTGGTGATGTTGAGTTTGAATTGGATCGTGGTCGCATCAAGGTCAACGAATACATGGAAACTTCTGTTCCAGGTATCTACGCACCAGGTGACATCAACGGTACTAAGATGTTGGCTCACGCAGCCTTCCGCATGGGTGAAGTTGCCGCTGAAAATGCCCTTAAAGGAAACCACGCTGTTGCCAAATTGAACTTGACTCCCGCAGCCATCTACACTCTTCCTGAAGTAGCAGCAGTAGGTTTGACAGAAGAACAAGCTCGTGAGAAATACGATGTTGCCATCGGTAAGTTCAACTTTGCTGCTAATGGTCGTGCCATTGCCTCAGATGCAGCTCAAGGTTTCGTTAAAGTCATCGCAGATAAGAAATACGGGGAAATCCTTGGTGTTCATATCATAGGTCCTGCAGCTGCAGAATTGATCAATGAAGCATCAAGCATTATCGAAATGGAAATTACTGTTGAAGAAATGCTGAAGACTATCCACGGACACCCAACCTACTCTGAAGTGATGTACGAAGCATTTGCGGATGTTTTAGGAATGGCCATCCACTCACCTAAGAAAAAATAAAAGAAAGATAGAATAGACTGGAAAATATCTTTCCAGTCTCTATCGTATAAAGGGATATCATGAAATATATTATCAATCATTCAAACGACACTGCCTTTAATATTGCCTTGGAAGAATATGCCTTTAAACACCTTTTGGATGAGGATCAAATCTTCCTACTTTGGATTAACAAGCCATCTATCATTGTTGGTCGTCACCAGAATACCATCGAAGAAATCAACCGTGATTATGTTCGAGAAAATGGTATTGAGGTGGTCCGCCGTATCAGCGGTGGTGGAGCTGTTTACCACGATTTAAATAACCTCAACTACACGATCATTTCAAAAGAAGATGAAAACAAGGCTTTTGACTTCAAGAGCTTCTCAACTCCAGTTATCAATACTTTGGCTCAACTTGGGGTTAAAGCTGAGTTCACAGGCCGTAATGACTTAGAGATTGATGGAAAGAAATTCTGTGGCAATGCTCAAGCCTATATCAACGGTCGTATCATGCACCACGGTTGCTTGCTCTTTGACGTTGATTTGTCAGTCCTTGCTAATGCCCTCAAGGTTTCAAAGGACAAATTTGAGTCAAAAGGTGTGAAATCCGTCCGTGCTCGTGTAACCAATATTGTCAATGAATTGCCAGAAAAAATCACAGTCGAAGAATTCCGTGATTTGCTATTGGAATACATGAAAAAAGAGTATCCAGAGATGACAGAATACGTTTTTTCTGAGGAAGAATTGGCTGAAATCAATCGCATCAAGGATACTAAGTTTGGAACTTGGGACTGGAACTATGGTAAATCACCTGAATTTAACGTCCGTCGTGGAACAAAATTCACCAGTGGTAAGGTCGAAGTCTTTGCTAATGTTGTCGAATCAAAAATCCAAGACATCAAGATTTACGGTGACTTCTTTGGTATCGAAGACGTTGTAGCTGTAGAAGATGTCCTTCGTGGCGTCAAATACGAACGCGAAGACGTCCTTAAGGCGCTAGAAACAATTGATATTACACGCTACTTTGCTGGCATTAGCCGTGAAGAAATCGCTGAAGCGGTAGTAGAGTAAAGAAAAGCTATTTGTTAGTCATTGTGGGTTGCAGAAAAGATATTATCTGGATAGGACAAGTCTTAAAACCTGCTGAACGAGAATCAAAAAGAACTCACTTCCAATGCTTAATAAAAAAACTCGGAAGTTTGTTCTGAATCAACTAAATACGACTATTTGCAATTGAATATAGAGATGAGAAGGTAAGTAGTAGATTATCTGTAAGGTGACACAGACATGAGTTGTTTTTGATTTCTTCTTGCTATAAATATCCCAAAAGACTATTATCTCTTATAGTTGAACGATACCTCAAAAGTTAGACATAGAAAATCTAATTTTTGGGGTATTTTATAATTTTTAATTCAGGCTCTTTTTAGTATCAAAAAATGTTGCATAAAATATAGACTCAACCTTTCAACTTAATCCGATTTATTGATTACTATCCAATAAAAGTGAAAAGGATGGAAAAAAGGATAAATTTATGATATACTTTATTTTAAAGACCTTATTAGAAATCTTGAAAGAGTATTGAAAACTTAGAATGAGAAAAATTGTTATCAATGGTGGATTACCACTACAAGGTGAAATCACTATTAGTGGTGCTAAAAATAGCGTTGTGGCCTTAATTCCAGCTATCATATTGGCTGATGATGTGGTGACTTTGGATTGTGTTCCAGATATTTCGGATGTAGCCAGTCTTGTCGAAATTATGGAATTGATGGGAGCTACTGTTAAGCGTTATGATGATGTCTTGGAGATTGATCCAAGAGGTGTTCAAAATATTCCAATGCCTTATGGTAAAATTAACAGTCTTCGTGCATCTTACTATTTTTATGGGAGCCTCTTAGGCCGTTTTGGTGAAGCGACAGTTGGTCTACCGGGAGGATGTGATCTTGGTCCTCGTCCGATTGACCTACACCTTAAGGCTTTTGAAGCTATGGGGGCCACTGTTAGCTACGAGGGAGATAACATGAAGTTATCTGCTAAAGATACAGGACTTCATGGTGCAAGTATTTACATGGATACGGTTAGTGTGGGTGCGACGATTAATACGATGATTGCTGCAGTTAAAGCAAATGGTCGTACCATTATTGAAAATGCAGCCCGTGAACCTGAAATTATTGATGTAGCTACCCTCTTGAATAATATGGGAGCCCATATCCGCGGTGCAGGAACTAATATCATCATTATTGATGGTGTTGAAAGATTACACGGAACCCGTCATCAGGTGATTCCAGACCGTATCGAAGCTGGAACCTATATTTCCTTAGCTGCTGCAGTCGGCAAGGGGATTCGTATAAATAATGTTCTTTACGAACACCTAGAAGGATTTATTGCTAAGCTGGAAGAAATGGGAGTGAGAATGACTGTATCTGAAGACAGCATTTTTGTCGAAGAGCAGTCTAATTTGAAAGCAATCAATATTAAGACAGCTCCTTACCCAGGCTTTGCAACTGATTTGCAACAACCGATTACCCCACTTTTACTAAGAGCGAATGGTCGTGGTACAATTGTTGATACGATTTACGAAAAGCGTGTAAATCATGTTTTTGAACTAGCAAAGATGGATGCGGACATTTCGACAACAAATGGTCATATTTTGTACACAGGTGGATGTGATTTGCGTGGGGCAAGTGTTAAAGCAACTGACCTGAGAGCTGGTGCAGCTTTAGTTATTGCTGGTTTGATGGCCGAGGGACAAACTGAAATTACCAATATCGAGTTTATCTTACGTGGTTATTCTGATATTATCGAAAAATTACGTAATCTAGGAGCGGATATTACACTTGTTGAGGATTAAACCGTAGAGGTGTTTATGAATATTTGGACCAAATTAGCAATGTTTTCTTTTTTTGAAACGGATCGCTTGTATTTGCGTCCTTTCTTTTTTAGTGATAGTCAAGACTTCCACGAGATAGCTTCAAATCCAGAAAATCTTCAATTTATTTTCCCAACGCAGGCAAGTCTGGAAGAAAGTCAATATGCACTGGCCAATTACTTTATGAAGTCCCCTTTGGGAGTGTGGGCAATTTGTGACCAGAAAAATCAACAAATGATTGGTTCTATTAAATTTGAGAAGTTAGATGAAATCAAAAAAGAAGCTGAGCTTGGCTATTTTTTGAGAAAAGATGCTTGGTCGCAAGGATTTATGACAGAGGTTGTTAGAAAAATTTGTCAGCTTTCTTTTGAGGAATTTGGCTTAAAACAATTATCTATCATTACCCACCTTGAAAATGAAGCTAGCCAAAGAGTTGCTCTTAAGTCTGGATTTAGTTTGTTCCGTCAGTTTAAGGGAAGTGATCGCTACACAAGAAAAATGCGGGATTATCTTGAATTTCGGTATGTAAAAGGAGAATTCAATGAGTAAGCATCAGGAAATTCTAAGCTATTTGGAGGAATTACCAGTAGGTAAAAGGGTGAGTGTTCGTAGTATTTCCAACCATCTGGGAGTCAGTGATGGAACGGCCTATCGTGCTATCAAAGAAGCTGAAAATCGTGGAATTGTGGAGACCCGCCCAAGAAGTGGTACTATCCGTGTTAAATCCCAGAAAGTTGTGATTGAAAGATTAACTTTTGCTGAAATTGCAGAAGTGACTTCTTCTGAGGTTTTGGCTGGGCAAGAAGGTTTAGAGAGAGAATTTAGTAAGTTTTCAATTGGTGCCATGACTGAACAAAATATCTTGTCTTACCTTCACGATGGGGGGCTCTTGATTGTCGGAGACCGTACCCGTATCCAACTGTTAGCACTTGAAAATGAAAATGCTGTTCTTGTGACAGGAGGATTTCATGTTCATGATGATGTGCTTAAACTGGCCAATCAAAAAGGGATTCCTGTTCTGAGAAGTAAGCATGATACTTTTACTGTCGCGACCATGATCAATAAAGCCTTGTCAAATGTCCAAATCAAGACTGATATTCTGACAGTTGAGAAACTTTATCGTCCGAGTCATGAATATGGTTTTCTGAGAGAGACAGATACAGTTAAAGATTATTTGGACTTGGTACGTAAGAATCGTAGTAGCCGTTTCCCAGTTATCAATCAACACCAGATTGTTGTTGGAGTTGTAACTATGAGAGACGCTGGTGATAAGTCACCAAGTACCACAATTGATAAGGTCATGTCTCGTAGTCTATTTTTAGTTGGATTATCGACAAATATTGCCAATGTGAGTCAACGGATGATCGCAGAAGACTTTGAAATGGTACCGGTTGTTCGAAATAATCAAACCTTGCTTGGAGTTGTGACGCGACGAGATGTCATGGAGAAGATGAGCCGTTCCCAAGTTTCGGCTCTACCGACTTTTTCTGAGCAGATTGGTCAAAAACTCGCTTATCACCATGATGAAGTCGTCATTACAGTGGAACCCTTTATGCTTGAGAAAAATGGTGTTTTGGCTAATGGTGTATTGGCAGAGATACTGACTCATATGACCCAAGATTTAGTTGTGAATAGTGGTCGCAATCTCATCATCGAACAAATGCTGATCTACTTTTTGCAGGCTGTTCAGATAGATGATATACTGCGCATTCAAGCACGCATTATCCACCATACTAGACGGTCAGCTATTATTGATTACGATATTTATCATGGTCATCAGATTGTTTCAAAGGCAAATGTGACTGTTAAAATTAATTAGAAACTAGGAGAAAAGATGATAACATTAAAATCAGCTCGTGAAATCGAAGCTATGGACAAGGCTGGAGATTTTCTAGCAAGTATTCATATCGGCTTACGTGATTTGATTAAGCCTGGCGTAGATATGTGGGAAGTTGAAGAGTATGTCCGACGTCGTTGCAAGGAAGAAAATTTCCTTCCACTTCAGATTGGGGTTGATGGTGCCATGATGGACTATCCTTATGCTACCTGCTGCTCTCTTAATGATGAAGTTGCTCACGCTTTCCCTCGTCACTATATTTTGAAAGATGGTGATTTGCTCAAGGTTGACATGGTTTTGGGAGGTCCAATTGCTAAATCTGACCTGAATGTCTCAAAATTAAACTTCAACAATGTTGAACAAATGAAGAAATACACTCAGAGCTATGCTGGTGGTCTTGCAGACTCATGTTGGGCTTATGCTGTTGGTACACCGTCCGAAGAAGTGAAAAATCTGATGGATGTAACCAAAGAAGCTATGTACAAGGGGATTGAGCAAGCTGTTGTTGGAAATCGTATTGGTGATATCGGTGCGGCTATTCAAGAATACGCTGAAAGCCGTGGTTACGGTGTAGTGCGTGATTTGGTTGGTCATGGTGTTGGCCCAACCATGCACGAAGAACCAATGGTTCCTAACTATGGTATTGCAGGTCGAGGACTACGTCTTCGTGAAGGAATGGTCTTGACTATTGAACCAATGATCAATACAGGTGACTGGGAAATTGATACAGATATGAAGACTGGCTGGGCCCATAAGACCATTGATGGTGGCCTATCTTGCCAATATGAACACCAATTCGTGATTACGAAAGATGGACCTGTTATCTTGACTAGTCAAGGTGAAGAAGGGACTTATTAAAATAAGTAAAATTAGATTGAAGAAAAAGTCGACTTGGACAAATTTCTTCAATCTTTTTCTTTTATCTATAGCGAAATGAAAAAACCGAACAATTTGATTGAGAAATTCAAATCAATTTCTAACAATGTTTTAGAAAACATAGTGTACTATTAAAGAGTTTGTTTCATATAATATAATTACAAAAACAGTTAACCGTAGCAAACTTGATACAAATTTTAATATTTATAGTACAATAGTTTTAAATTCTTAAGAAAGTTGGTTCTTTATTGGAAACGCTAGTATTTTCAATCTCCGTTTTTTTAGCAGGGGTCTTGTCCTTCTTTTCTCCTTGTATTTTTCCACTTCTGCCAGTTTATGCTGGAATTTTGCTGGATGATCAGGAAAGTGCAAAAAGCTTTTCTTTATTTGGTAGAAAAGTTGCCTGGTCAGGTTTAATTCGAACGCTTTGCTTTATCGCAGGTATTTCTCTCATTTTCTTTATTCTAGGATTTGGTGCTGGTTACTTTGGTAATATTCTCTATGCCAATTGGTTTCGCTATACCATGGGTACGATTATCATTATTTTGGGCCTTCACCAGATGGAAATTTTTCATTTTAAGAAATTAGAGGTTCAAAAAAGCTTTACTTTTAAGAAATCAGAAGCCAATCGTTATTGGTCGGCCTTTTTACTCGGTATTACCTTTAGTTTTGGTTGGACGCCTTGTATTGGTCCAGTTTTGAGTTCTGTTTTAGCGCTTGCGGCTTCTGGAGGCAATGGTGCTTGGCAAGGAGCGATTTATACCTTGATTTACACTCTAGGGATGGCTATTCCTTTCTTGGTTTTGGCTCTAGCTTCAGGTGTAGTGATGCCTTATTTTAGTAAAATCAAACGCCATATGATGTTACTGAAGAAAATTGGTGGTTTCCTCATTATTTTAATGGGAATTTTATTACTATTAGGACAAGTAAATGTTCTAGCTGGAATTTTTGAATAAAGGAGAAAAAGATGAAAAAAGTAATGTTTGCTGGCTTAAGCCTCTTGTCATTAGTTGTATTGATGGCCTGTGGTGAGGAGGAAACTAAAAAGACTCAAGCAGCACAACAGCCAAAACAACAAACGACTGTACAACAAATTGCTGTTGGAAAAGATGCTCCAGATTTTACCTTGCAATCCATGGATGGTAAAGAAGTTAAGTTATCTGATTATAAGGGTAAAAAAGTCTATTTGAAGTTTTGGGCTTCCTGGTGTGGTCCATGTAAGAAAAGTATGCCAGAGTTGATGGAACTAGCGGCGAAACCAGATCGTGATTTTGAAATTCTTAGTGTCATTGCACCGGGTATTCAAGGCGAAAAAACTGTTGAGCAATTCCCACAATGGTTCCAAGATCAAGGTTATAAGGATATCCCAGTTCTTTATGACACAAAAGCAACCACATTCCAAGCTTATCAAATCCGAAGCATTCCTACAGAATACCTGATTGACAGTCAAGGAAAGATTGGAAAGATACAATTTGGTGTTATCAGCAACGCGGATGCAGAAGCAGCCTTTAAAGAAATGAACTAGAATAGATAAAGAGAATCTGATTACAAATTTCATGGTATAATAGATGGTAACCGTAACGTTGCCGTCTTTTTTGTCGGCCAATAGAAAGAGAAGAGAATGTTAAAGAAAAATGATATTGTAGAAGTTGAAATTGTTGACTTGACCCATGAAGGGGCAGGAGTTGCCAAGGTGAATGGTTTGGTCTTTTTTATCGAGAATGCTTTACCGAGTGAAAAAATCCTCATGCGAGTTCTCAAGGTCAATAAAAAGATTGGCTTTGGGAAAGTTGAAGAATACCTTATCCAGTCACCACACCGTAATCAAAATCTAGATTTGGCTTACTTGCGTTCAGGAATCGCGGATTTAGGACATCTTTCTTATCCAGAACAGCTCAAATTTAAAACCAAGAAAGTCAAGGATAGTCTATACAAGATTGCTGGAATTGCAGATGTAGAAGTTGCTGAAACGCTTGGTATGGAAAATCCAGTCAAGTACCGCAACAAGGCCCAGGTCCCTGTTCGTCGAGTAAATGGTGTCTTGGAAACTGGCTTTTTCCGTAAGAATTCCCACGATCTCATGCCTTTGGAAGATTTCTTTATCCAGGATCCTGTAATTGACGAGGTAGTAGTAGTCCTACGCGACTTGCTCCGCCGTTATGATTTGAAACCTTATGATGAAAAGGAGCAGTCTGGCTTGGTTCGGAATCTTGTGGTGCGTCGCGGACACTATTCAGGGCAAATTATGGTCATTTTAGTAACAACTCGTCCTAAAATTTTTCGTGTCGACCAATTGATTGAACAACTAATCAAGCAGTTCCCAGAGATTGTGTCTGTTATGCAAAATATCAATGACCAGAACACCAATGCTATTTTTGGTAAGGAATGGTGCACACTTTATGGACAAGACTTTATCACTGACCAGATGTTGGGAAATGACTACCAAATCGCTGGTCCAGCATTTTACCAAGTCAATACTGAAATGGCTGAAAAACTTTATCGAACAGCCATTGACTTTGCTGAATTAAGAGAAGATGATGTGGTCATTGATGCCTATTCTGGTATCGGGACGATTGGCCTCTCTGTTGCGAAACATGTCAAAGAAGTCTATGGTGTTGAAGTCATTCCAGAAGCGGTTGAGAATAGTAAGAAGAATGCCCAACTGAACAATATTTCAAATGCCCACTATGTCTGTGACACAGCTGAAAATGCTATGAAAAATTGGCTCAAAGATGGGATTCAACCAAGTCTTATTCTAGTGGACCCACCACGCAAGGGTCTTACAGAAAGCTTTATCAAGGCAAGCGCTCAAACAGGAGCAGACCGCATCGCCTATATCTCCTGTAATGTCGCTACTATGGCGCGTGATATCAAACTCTACCAAGAATTGGGATATGAGTTGAAGAAAGTCCAGCCGGTTGATCTTTTTCCTCAAACGCACCACGTGGAGTGTGTAAGCTTGTTGGAGAAACGTAGTTAATCCTCAAAAGGTTCCCCAAACCTTTTGAGTCCCAAAGACACATCACGTTGAGGCGGTATCACTACTTGTACGAGCTGAGGTATCAACGAAGTTATTGGATAGGACTTGTAGAATGAGGAAAGGTACCGACGAAATGATACGGTAAGTCCGAACCGCTGAGTGTGTGATTGTGAGCTTGAATCCTAAGTATGAACACAGACAAATAGTAAGGTACTCTTTGAGTGAAAAAGTAAATTGTTTTTGGTGGAGCTAAAATATTGATAGAGAACAGACCAGAGTTTGATAAAATCACATCCTTTGATGAGTTTAATAAATACTATTGGTATCGTGATGAACTTTCACAACTATGTAAATCATTAGGATTAGAATATAGAGGTACCAAACAAGAACTCAATCATATTATTGAGCAGTACTTTAAGGGGAATTTGATTAAAAAATCATCAACAAAAAGAAATAAGAAACGAGTGGCAGCTATTGCCTTAGATACGCCCTTACTTGAATGTGGATTCTCCTTTAATGCAGACTTTAGAGAATATTTCTCAACTTTAACAGATGTTTCGCCATTTAAATTTACTGCTGATATGGCTACAGCTTGGAGAAAAGTAAAAAGAGAAAATGATTTGAGTTTTACAATCCAAGATATGCTAAAAGTCTATTATGGAAATTCAGATTATGCTAAGTATGATCATTCGGTTTGTCAATGGAACCAATTTTTAAAGGATTTCTGTGCAGACGAAAATAGTCGTAACTACTCCAATAAATTAAAAGTAGCTTCAACTCTTTGGAAAGAAGTTAGAAATTTAAGTAATGAAAAAAGTTATTCAAAGAATCTTTTGACTGAATATGCTGATAAAATAAAAGAGTATGATAAGTAGAAACTCCATCTCACTTGGTGGCGACAGTGATACTCTCGCAGCAATCACTGGTAGCATAGCAGAGGCAGCTTATGGTATTCCTGATTGGATAAAGGATAAGACCATTTCTTACTTGGATGAATCCTTAAAGGATGTAGTCATTAGATGGGAAAATAGAATAAAAGCGTATTAATCTCCAGTACGTCATATTTCTGTTTTCTGTATTTTCATTGTATAATGAGGGTATAGTTAGATGCGTATGATAAAATATAAACATTTCTTATGAATATTAAGGAGAAAATTAATGAAAAAGGCAATGGTAATTATCAACCCTACTTCTGGTGGCGAGAAGGCTTTGGATTACAAAGAAAAGCTGGAGAATAAAGTAAAAGAATATTTTGAGCACGTAGAAACCAAAATTACCGAAAAAGCTCTGGATGCAACACATTTTGCTGAAGAGGCTTCACGTGAGCAGTACGATGCAGTGGTTGTTTTTGGTGGAGATGGGACTGTCAACGAAGTCATTTCCGGTATTGCTGAGAGAGACTACATTCCTAAGTTGGGTATTATCCCTGGGGGTACGGGTAACCTCATTACGAAACTGTTGGCAATCAATCAAGACATTGATGGCGCGATTGATGAACTGGATTTCAACTTAACCAATAAGATTGATATCGGAAAAGCGAATGACAATTATTTTGGTTATATCTTTAGTATCGGTTCTCTACCTGAGGCGATTCACAACGTTGAAATTGAAGATAAGACAAAATTTGGTATTCTTGCCTATGCTGTAAATACCATGAAGTCTGTTATGACGGATCAAGTCTTCAACATTAAGGTGGAGACGGAAAATGGAAATTATGTTGGTGAAGCTAGCCATGTTTTGGTTCTCTTGACAAATTACTTTGCTGACAAAAAAATCTTTGAAGAAAACAAAGATGGCTATGCCAACATTTTGATTCTGAAAGATGCTTCTATATTCTCCAAATTATCCGTCATTCCTGATTTATTAAAAGGGGATGTTGTCGCAAATGATAATATCGAGTATATCAAAGCGCGTAATATTAAGATCTCTTCAGATAGTGAATTGGAGTCGGATGTTGACGGCGATAAATCGGATAACCTACCTGTAGAAATCAAAGTCCTAGCTCAACGAGTAGAAGTGTTTTCAAAACCGAAAGAGGAATAGTATATAGATAAAGCCTTTTTTAAGGCTTTTTGTATACTTAAAAAGATAGTTCCTTTAAGAACGGACATTCCTTGCAAATAGTTTACAAAAATAGTATACTGGATTTATTGATTTTGAAAACGTTTGCGTAAAATTTGAATGAATACTTTAGGAGACAAATTAATGGAATTAAGTGCTATTTACCATAGGCCTGAGTCAGAGTATGCCTATCTTTACAAGGATAAGAAACTTCATATTCGGATTCGAACTAAGAAAGGGGATATTGAAAGCATTATCTTGCATTATGGGGACCCTTTTATCTTTATGGAGGAGTTTTATCAAGGTACAAAAGAAATGTCCAAGATAACTTCTGATGCCATCTTTGATTATTGGCAGGTTGAAGTGTCCGTTGACTTTGCACGTATCCAGTATCTCTTTGAACTCAAGAATACAGAAGGTCAAAGTATTTTGTATGGCGATAAAGGGTGCGTGGACAATTCTCTAGAAAATCTTCATGCTATTGGAAATGGATTTAAGTTGTCCTATCTTCATGAAATTGATGCATGCCAGATTCCTGACTGGGTTTCAGATACGGTATGGTATCAGATATTTCCTGAGAGATTTGCCAATGGAAATGCTCGATTAAACCCAGAAGGGACTTTAGACTGGGATTCATCTATCACACCTCAGAGTGATGATTTCTTTGGTGGTGATTTACAGGGGATTATTGACCATCTGGATTACTTGCAAGACTTGGGAATTACTGGACTTTATCTTTGTCCTATCTTTGAATCTACGAGCAATCACAAGTACAATACGACGGATTACTTTGAAATTGACCGTCATTTTGGGGACAAGGAGACCTTTCGGGAACTGGTCGAGCAAGCTCATCAGCGTGGCATGAAAATCATGCTGGATGCTGTATTTAACCATATTGGTTCGCAATCTCCTCAATGGCAAGATGTTGTCAAAAATGGTGAGGAGTCTGCTTACAAAGATTGGTTCCATATTCAACAATTCCCAGTGACGACTGAAAAGCTAGCCAATAGGAGGGAGCTACCTTATCACGCTTTTGGTTTCGAGGACTATATGCCTAAGTTAAATACAGCCAATCCAGAGGTCAAGGAGTATCTTTTAAAGGTTGCGACTTATTGGATTGAAGAGTTTGATATCGATGCTTGGCGTTTAGATGTGGCTAATGAGATTGACCATCAGTTTTGGAGGGATTTTCGCAAGGCAGTTCTAGCTAAAAGGCCTGATCTTTATATCCTTGGAGAAGTCTGGCATACGGCTCAGCCTTGGCTAAATGGCGATGAGTTCCATGCCGTCATGAATTATCCTTTATCTGATAGCATCAAGGACTATTTCTTACGAGGACTTAAGAAGACTGACCAATTCATCGATGAAATCAATGGCCAATCTATGTATTACAAGCAGCAGATTTCAGAAGTTATGTTTAATCTCTTGGATTCGCATGATACAGAACGAATCTTGTGGACGGCCAATGAGGATATTCAACTGGTTAAATCAGCTCTAGCCTTTCTCTTTTTACAAAGGGGAACACCCTGCATCTATTATGGAACCGAGCTTGCCTTGACTGGCGGTCCAGACCCAGATTGCCGTCGTTGTATGCCTTGGGAACGCGTATCAAGTGATAATGACATGCTGAACTTTATGAAGAGGCTGATAAAGATTCGCAAACACGCGTCAGAAATCATTTCGCATGGCAAGTATAGCCTCCAAGAAATTAAACCTGATCTAGTGGCCTTGGAATGGAAATACCAAGGCCGGCTCCTTAAAGCGATCTTTAACCAATCAAAAGAAGATTATCTTTTAGAAAAGGAAGCAGTAGCACTAGCAAGCGATTACCAAGAATTAGAGAATCAGCTTGTGATCTCTCCAAAAGGTTTTGTGATTTTTCATTAAAGAGCAATTATGAGCGACAGGAAAATTGTAGTATAGAGAAGATTTTACAAACAGACTATTTGTCGTCTTGCTACAATTGGTATATAATTTAACTTAGCGAACATAGGAGGACTAATCGAATGGAATTAAAAGATTTTACAGAAAAAGAACAGGAAATGATTAAGAAGGGGCTGACTACGTCTAAGATTAGTGACAAGGAAACTGCTGAGAAGATTCTTGCGCTCGTCCCACAAGACTTGATTAAGCGAATTCCGTTTTTTGTCAGAAAGCATGCTACGACACGTACTATTAAACGCATTTCAATTGAACACCCTGAACTATACGCTGTAGCCCAAACAAGTGGTGAAATTCCAGAAAAAGAACGCGAAGAATTGCGCCAGATTATCACGACTATCTTTGAACAAAAGATGAATAAGCATAGTATTAAGTAGAGAATGAAGACATTTTTTATTGGCGGTTTGGGAAGCAATGTCTATCATAGCAAGGATTTTCTTCAAGAACTAAATTCGCAGATTTATTTTCTAAATCCATATGATAAGCATCTTCGAGATGAAACAGAATTGAAATCATGGTTTAAAAATGAGATTGTAGAGGAAGAATCTATATGTCTGATAGGTCATTCTCTTGGAGGAGATTTGGCGCGTTATCTTGCATCGGAATTTTATGAAGTGAAAAAACTAATTCTTTGGGATGGTGGCTATCTAGATTTAGATAAGATTTTACCTTTAGATACAGAGTTAGAGGAAGTTAAAAACTATATCGAATCTCAAGTCGTTTCAGACTTAGCTCTTCTTATTTCTAAAGAGAAATCTGAAGCAAAGTATTGGTCAGAAAATATGGAGGAAGCTGTAAGACAGTCCTATCACTGGAATGCGGAGTATAATAGATATGAGTTGGCTATAAATTATGAAAATATAGAAGCGATCCTCCGCCTACGGAGGAAAATACAAGCTTTTAAGAGAGAAGTGGGAGCTACCTTGTTTATTAGTCCTCGCTATCCTAATGAAGCTACATGGAGAGAGGAAGCCCTAAAAGAATTGCCAGACTATTTTGATACTATTCTTCTAGAAAACTTTGGCCATAAGCTTTATACTGAAGCACCTAAAGAAATCGCTAGTCTAATTAATGAGTGGTTCTCTTATTCTTACTGGGCTATTGAATGAATTATCATAATTAATATATAGTTGATTAGAATAAGATATGAACAAATTGATTAGGAATATCAAATTAATTCGGTTCTTTGTCAACTGTAGTGGGTTGAAGTCAGCTAAGATCGAGAAAGGACAAAATTTGTCCTTTCTTTTTTGATATTGAGAGCGATAAAAATCCGTTTTTTGAAGTTTTCAAAGTTCCGAAATCCAAAGGCATTGCGTTTGATGAGTTTAATGAGATTATTGGTTGCTTCTAATTTGGCGTTAGAATAGTGTAGTTGAAGGGCGTTGACAATCTTTTCTTTATCCTTGAGAAAGGTTTTTTGAAAATCATATTTCTTCATTTGACTTCCGCACTCAGGGCAAGATGGAGCATCGTAGTCCAGTTTAGCGATGATTTCCTTGTGGGTATCCTTATTGATGATGTCTAGAATCTGGATATTAGGGTCTTTGATATCGAGTGGTTTTGTGATAAGAAGTAATGATTCCATATGATTTTTTCTATGGAATTTTTTCTACAACAAAATAGGCTCCATAATATCTATAGGGGATTTACCCACTACAAATATTATAGAGTCACTTTTTCTATTCAGGGAGCTTGAAGGGCTATCATCGGACAAAATAGAGAAGGCATGATATAATATAAAGTAGATTTCTATGTAATTAAATAAGAATTGTTTGAACACCATTCATTTGAAAACTCTCTATGTTCAAGCGATAGTAAAATAAAATAGGGTCTTTAAACCCTTGCTATGAAAGGAAAAAAACTCAATGGCTACTATTCAATGGTTTCCTGGTCACATGTCTAAAGCACGTCGACAGGTTCAGGAAAATTTAAAATTTGTTGATTTTGTGACGATTTTGGTGGATGCACGCTTGCCTCTATCTAGTCAAAATCCTATGTTAACCAAGATTGTTGGTGACAAACCAAAACTCTTGATTTTAAACAAGGCGGACTTGGCCGATCCAGCAATGACAAAGGAATGGCGTCAGTATTTTGAATCACAAGGAATTCAGACTCTTGCTATCAACTCCAAAGAGCAAGTGACTGTAAAAGTTGTAACAGATGCGGCAAAAAAACTCATGGCGGATAAGATTACACGCCAGAAGGAACGCGGTATCCAGATTGAAACCTTGCGTACCATGATTATTGGGATTCCCAATGCTGGTAAATCAACTCTCATGAACCGTTTGGCTGGTAAGAAAATTGCTGTTGTCGGTAACAAGCCAGGGGTTACCAAGGGACAACAATGGCTCAAAACAAATAAAGACCTGGAAATCTTGGATACACCGGGGATTCTTTGGCCTAAGTTTGAGGATGAAACTGTAGCATTGAAACTGGCCTTGACAGGGGCTATCAAAGACCAGTTGCTTCCTATGGATGAGGTAACTATTTTTGGCCTCAATTATTTCAAAGAACATTATCCAGAAAAGTTGGCTGACCGCTTCAAACAAATGAAAATTGAGGAAGAAGCGCCAGTTATTATTATGGATATGACCCGCGCCCTCGGCTTCCGTGATGACTATGACCGTTTCTACAGTCTCTTCGTGAAGGAAGTCCGCGACGGCAAACTCGGTAACTATACCTTAGATATATTGGAAGACCTCGATGGCGACGATTAAAGAAATCAAAGAACTACTTGCAACGGTCAAGGAGTTAGAAAGCCCTATTTTTTTAGAGCTTGAAAAGGATAATCGCTCTGGAGTTCAAAAGGAAATCAGCAAGCGTAAAAAAGCTATTCAGGCAGAATTGGATGAGGAACTTCGTTTGGAATCCATGCTTTCCTACGAAAAGGAACTTTATAAGCAAGGATTGACCTTAATTGCTGGTGTTGATGAGGTCGGCCGAGGTCCTCTGGCTGGGCCAGTAGTCGCTGCAGCCGTTATCTTGCCTAAAAATTGTAAGATTAGAGGCCTCAACGACAGCAAGAAAATTCCTAAAAAGAAACATCTAGAAATTTATCAAGCCGTTCAAGATCAAGCATTATCAATCGGCATTGGTATCATGGATAATAGAGTCATCGACCAAGTCAATATCTATGAAGCAACCAAACTGGCTATGAAGGAAGCAATCTCCCAGCTCAGTCCTCAACCTGAGTACCTTTTGATAGATGCCATGAAACTGGATTTACCAATTTCACAAACATCTATCATCAAAGGAGATGCCAATTCCCTTTCAATTGCAGCGGCTTCTATAGTAGCCAAGGTGACACGTGATGAATTGATGAAGGAATTCGACCAGCAATTTCCCGGCTATGATTTCGCTACTAATGCAGGATATGGAACAGCTAAACACCTGGAAGGCCTCACAAAACTAGGAGTTACCCCAATTCACCGAACAAGTTTTGAACCCGTTAAATCACTGGTTTCAGGAGAAAAAGAAAGTTAAGTTAGAAGGATTGATTATGGAGGAACAGTCAGAAACACTCAGCTCCAAGAAAGAATTTGCCTTTGCCTCAAGCACCATATTATCCCAAGTTGGACGAGGAATCATTGTTGGTCTCGTTGTTGGAATTATAGTTGGATCCTTTCGTTTCTTAATCGAAAAAGGCTTCCACCTGATACAAGGACTTTATCAGGATCAAGCGCACCTAGTGCGCAATCTTTTTATCATTGGTCTATTTTATTTAATAGTTTGTTGGCTCAGTGCGAAATTAACTCGGTCAGAAAAAGACATCAAAGGTTCAGGAATTCCTCAAGTCGAAGCTGAATTAAAGGGACTGATGACCCTCAACTGGTGGGGAGTTCTTTGGAAAAAATATATTCTAGGAATTCTTGCTATTGCTAGCGGTCTTATGCTGGGGCGTGAAGGACCAAGTATTCAACTTGGAGCAGTCGGTGGTAAAGGAATTGCCAAATGGCTCAAATCCAGTCCAGTAGAGGAACGCTCCTTGATTGCTAGTGGAGCTGCCGCTGGTCTAGCTGCGGCCTTTAATGCACCTATTGCAGGACTTCTCTTTGTGGTAGAAGAAGTTTATCACCATTTTTCACGCTTTTTCTGGGTCTCCACTCTCGCAGCTAGTCTCGTAGCAAACTTTGTTTCTCTGCTCATATTTGGCCTAACACCCGTACTGGATATGCCAGACAACATCCCACTCATGACCCTAGACCAGTATTGGATTTACCTCCTTATGGGAGTTTTTCTTGGACTTTCTGGTTTTCTCTATGAGAAAGCTGTGCTCAATGTTGGTCGAGTTTATGACTGGATAGGTCAAAAAATCCGTTTGAATAGAGCTTATTATCCAATTCTGGCTTTCATTCTCATCATACCAGTCGGGATCTTCTTACCCCAAATCCTTGGTGGTGGAAATCAGCTGGTTCTTTCCTTAACTGAGCAAGATTTTAGTTTCCAAGTTCTATTAGTTTACTTTTTGATTCGCTTTGTTTGGAGCATGATTAGCTATGGAAGTGGCCTTCCAGGAGGAATTTTCCTACCAATTTTGGCGCTTGGCTCCTTACTTGGTGCTATAGTTGGTGTTATTTGTGTCAATCTTGGACTTGTCAGTCAAGAGCAATTCCCTATATTTGTCATTCTAGGAATGAGTGGCTATTTTGGAGCAATATCTAAGGCACCCTTAACCGCTATGATTCTGGTAACCGAAATGGTAGGAGATATTCGCAATCTTATGCCACTTGGATTAGTAACCCTAGTTGCCTACATCGTCATGGATCTACTCAAGGGTGCGCCAGTCTATGAGGCTATGTTGGAAAAAATGCTGCCAGAAGAAGCGACAGATGAAGGAGAAGTCACACTTATTGAAATTCCTGTATCAGACAAAATCGCTGGAAAACAGGTTCATGAACTCAATCTGCCACACAATGTCCTCATCACAACACAAGTCCATAATGGCAAGAGCCAAACAGTTAACGGCTCAACCAGAATGTATCTCGGTGATATGATTCACCTAGTTATTCCAAAAAGTGAAATTGGGAAAGTCAAAGATTTGTTGTTGTAGGGGTTTTTACATAATTTATGTTATGTAAAAATAAATTTCTTAATTAAATATATTAGAAAACCGATTCTCAGCAATGAGATCGGTTATTTTTTAATAACCTTCTTTTTTAATATACTATTTCCTCCAAAATCATTGAAATTATAGCTTGAATTTGATATGATGGTCTTATGGATAAAAGTAGAGCAAAGCGTGAGAATCACGATAAGATAAGAATGAGTCTAATAGCCCTAGTAGCTATCTTCTCAGTAAGTATTTGTGTCATTGGTTCAATAATTGGATATAAAATATACACAAAACAAAGTTTTGAACAAAAGATTGAATCGCTCAAAAAAGAGAAAGATGATCAATTGAGTGAGGGAAATCAGAAGGATCATTTTCGTAAGGGACAAGCAGAAGTAATTGCCTATTATCCTCTCCAAGGGGAGCAAGTGATTTCATCTGTAAAAGAAATCATGACACAGGATATTAAGGAAAATCTGGAAGACAAAGAAAATCTGGTTTTTTATTATACGGAGAAACAGGATGCGACTTTAAAAGGGATTGTCAACCGAAGTGTGATGAAACAAGTCTATGATTTAACTTCGTCAAAAGTTGAAGAGACTGAAAAAACTAGTCTAGCAAAAGTACATTTGATAGAAGATGGTAAACCTTTTACCCTTGATCAATTATTTTCAGATGCTAGTAAGGCCAAAGAGAAACTGATAAAAGAGCTGACTTCTTTCTTACAGGACAAGAAATTGGAGCAAGAAAAGATTGATCAAGTTGTTAAAGGCTTCTCTGACCAAGACTTGTCTGTATGGAATTTTGATTACAAGGATAGTCAGATTATCCTTTATCCAAGTCAGTCAGTTGAAAATCTAGACGAGATTGCCTTGCCAGTATCTAGTTTCTTTGAAGTTATTCAGTCCTCTTATTTATTAGATAAGGATGCAGAGCTATATAAGGTTTATTATGAAAAGAAAAATCGTAAAGTAGTAGCCTTGACTTTTGATGATGGACCAAATCCTGCAACGACAAATCAAGCATTAGATACTCTTTCTAAGTATGGTATCAAGGCAACTTTCTTTGTTTTGGGGAAGAATGTTTCTGGAAATGAAGAGATTTTGAAACGTATGAAAGCAGATGGTCATGTTATTGGAAACCATAGTTGGAGTCATCCAGTGCTTTCAAAACTTTCCCTTGATGAAGCTAAAAAACAAATTACTGATACTGAGGATGCACTAACTAAAGTGCTGGGTTCTAGCTCTAAACTTATGCGTCCCCCTTATGGAGCCATTACAGACGACATTCGAAATAGCTTAGATTTGAGCTTTATTATGTGGGATGTAGATAGTCTGGACTGGAAGAGTAAAAATGAAGCATCTATTTTGACAGAAATTCAGCGTGAAGTCAAGAATGGTTCTATTATTCTCATGCATGATATCCATGCTGAGAGTGTAAATGCTCTACCGAAGGTCATTGACTACTTGAAAGGGCAAGGTTATGACTTTGTAACTATTCCAGATTTGTTAGACGCTCGTCTTAAACCTCACCAACTCTATTTCGATCGTGATCAATAATACCCAAAATCTAAAGAGATAAGTTTTCTTTGAGAACTTGTTTCTTTGGATTTGCTTTACATAGAGAGGAAAAATAATGAAATCTTATACTTTAAATAATGGCGTTCCAATTCCAGTTCTGGGATTTGGAACCTGGAAAGCTGAAAATGGAGAGATTGCCTATCAAGCTGTCCTAGAGGCTTTAAAGGCAGGATATCGCCATATCGATACGGCAACTATTTATAAAAATGAAGAAAGCGTTGGTCGTGCCATTCAAGATAGTGGCGTTCCGCGTGAGGAAATTTTTGTAACCAGCAAACTCTGGAATAGAAATCACAACTATGAGCAAGCTCGTCAGGCTTTTGAAGAGTCTTTAGAGAAGCTGGGCTTGGAATATTTGGATTTGTATTTGATTCATTGGCCAAATCCAAAACCGCTCAGAAAAAATGACCAATGGAAAATCCGAAATTCAGAAGTCTGGAGAGCGATGGAGGAGCTTTATCAAGAAGGCAAAATCCGTGCTATCGGAGTTAGTAATTTCCTTCCACATCATTTGGATGCCTTGCTTGAAACAGCAAAAATTCTTCCTGCGGTCAATCAAGTTCGTTTGGCGCCAGGCGTCTATCAAGAGGAAGTCGTAGATTACTGTCGAGAAAAAGGAATTTTATTGGAAGCTTGGGGACCTTTTGGTCAGGGAGAACTATTTGATAGTAAGGAAGTCCAAGAAACCGCGGCAAATCATGGAAAATCGGTTGCTCAGATAGCCTTGGCTTGGAGCTTAGCAGAAGGATTTTTACCGCTTCCGAAATCTGTCACAGCTTCTCGTATTCAAGCTAATCTTGATTGCTTTGGAATTGAACTGAGTCATGAGGAGCGTGAAACCTTAAAAGCGATTGCTGTTCAGTCTGGTGCTCCACGAGTTGATGATATGGATTTCTAGAAAATCATAAAAAGAATTGTACATTGTTCCAATTTTTGATATAATAGTCAGCAGGAAAGAAAGTCTTATGGCGTTCTTCAAGCGAGCTTGGGATAGTGGGAGCCAAGTAGAGCAAAATAAAGAACTGGCGCTTTCTGTAGTATTTTCAAAAACAATGAAGTAATAAATTAGGGTGGAACCGCGTTTCTGACGCCCCTAGTCGCAAGGCTTGGGTGTTGAAATGCGGTTCTTTTTGAATTCGTCTAATGCCTAAGTAGAAAGGAGCATAATGCTTAAAGGATCTTGTTTATGTAAAGCAGTGACCTACACTCTAGATGAGGAATTATCGGAATTAGTTTTTTGTCATTGCTCATTCTGTCGGAAAGCAACTGCGTCTGCCTATACAGTTAATGCTAAAGTTAGCAGTGAAAAGCTAGTATTGCATGGAAAAGAAAAGCTTGTTTCCTATAGTTCTTCTCCAGGAAAACAGCGTTATTACTGCCAGAACTGTCATAGTCAAATTTTCACTGTTCAAGAAAATATACCAGAAGTCTGTGCTTTGAAATTAGGTACAATAGATGAATGTGATCAGAATTTACAAACTGTTCCCAAACGTCATATTTTTCAGGACCCAGCCTTTTCTTGGTTACTTGATAAATAAATCTAAGAAGATAATATAAATTAAAGGAGTAAACAATGTCTAAAAAATTGACTTTCCACTGCATCAGTGGCAGAAACCTCCTTACAGTCGGACTGCCCCACGCTCAGCACTAGGGTGCTGAGCTAGACGCAGTACTAACTCGTCTTGCCTCGTATAATCGACGAGGCAGACTCGTGTCGCAAGAAATTATTTTTATTAAGGAGTATTCAATGTCTAAGAAATTAACATTTCAAGAAATTATTTTGACTTTGCAACAATTTTGGAATGACCAAGGTTGTATGCTTATGCAGGCTTATGACAATGAAAAAGGTGCGGGAACCATGAGTCCTTACACTTTTCTTCGTGCTATCGGACCTGAACCATGGAATGCGGCTTATGTAGAACCATCACGTCGTCCTGCTGACGGTCGTTACGGAGAAAATCCTAACCGTCTTTACCAACACCACCAATTCCAAGTGGTCATGAAGCCATCTCCATCAAATATCCAGGAACTTTACCTTGAGTCTTTGGAAAAATTGGGAATCAATCCTTTGGAACACGATATTCGTTTCGTTGAGGACAACTGGGAAAACCCATCAACTGGTTCAGCTGGTCTTGGTTGGGAAGTTTGGCTTGATGGGATGGAAATTACTCAGTTCACTTATTTCCAACAAGTCGGTGGATTGGCAACTGGGCCTGTGACTGCAGAAGTCACTTATGGTTTGGAACGCTTGGCTTCTTATATTCAGGAAGTAGACTCTGTCTATGATATCGAGTGGGCTGATGGTGTAAAATACGGAGAAATCTTTATTCAGCCTGAGTATGAGCACTCAAAATATTCGTTTGAAATTTCTGACCAAGAAATGTTGCTTGAAAACTTTGATAAGTTTGAAAAAGAAGCTGGTCGCGCCTTGGAAGAAGGATTGGTGCACCCTGCCTATGACTATGTTCTCAAATGTTCACATACCTTTAACCTGCTTGATGCGCGTGGTGCCGTATCTGTAACCGAGCGTGCAGGCTATATCGCTCGTATCCGTAACTTGGCCCGTGTCGTAGCCAAAACCTTTGTCGCAGAACGAAAACGCCTAGGCTACCCACTTTTGGATGAAGCAACACGAGCTAAACTCTTAGCAGAAGACGCAGAATAAAGAGAGTGACAAATTACGAAAATGGGCGAACAGAGTGAGCCCTGAGCCAGTTGCCGCAGTGATGAAGGTATCCTTAGTGAAACTAAGGATACTAGGCAAAATTGGAGACTTTTGGCTCCAATTTTAGCAATGAAACAACGAAGTTGGTTGCTTGCATGCCAATCACATAAGGCAAACTGGAAAATAAAAAGATATTTTTCGGAGAAAAAACATGACAAAAAACTTATTAGTAGAACTCGGTCTTGAAGAATTACCAGCCTATGTTGTCACACCAAGTGAAAAACAACTAGGCGAAAAAATGGCAGCCTTCCTTAAGGAAAATCGCTTGTCTTTTGAAGCTATTCAAACCTTCTCAACACCACGTCGTTTGGCTGTTCGTGTGACTGGTCTTGCAGACAAACAATCTGATTTGACAGAAGATTTCAAGGGACCAGCAAAGAAAATTGCCTTGGATAGCGATGGAAACTTCACCAAAGCAGCTCAAGGATTTGTTCGTGGAAAAGGCTTGACTGTTGAAGATATCGAATTCCGTGAAATCAAGGGTGAAGAATATGTCTATGTCACTAAGGAAGAAGTTGGTCAAGCAGTTGAAGCAATTGTTCCTGGTGTTGTAGATGTCTTGAAGTCATTGACTTTCCCTGTCAGCATGCACTGGGCTAACAACACCTTTGAATACATCCGCCCTGTTCACACTTTGACTGTTCTTCTAGATGAAGAAGAGTTTGACTTGGATTTCCTTGATATTAAGGGAGGTCGTGTGAGTCGTGGTCATCGTTTCTTGGGGAAAGAAACCAAAATTCAGTCAGCATTGAGCTACGAAGAAGACCTTCGTAAGCAGTTTGTAATCGCAGATCCACGTGAACGTGAGCAAATGATTGTTGACCAAATCAAGGAAATTGAGGCAAAACATGGTGTACATATCGAAATTGATGCTGATTTGCTTAATGAAGTCTTGAACTTGGTTGAATACCCAACTGCCTTTATGGGAAGTTTTGATGCCAAATACCTTGAAGTTCCAGAAGAAGTTTTGGTGACTTCAATGAAAGAACACCAACGTTACTTTGTTGTTCGTGATCAAGACGGCAAGCTCTTGCCAAACTTCATTTCTGTTCGTAACGGAAATGCAGAGCATTTGGAAAATGTCATCAAAGGAAATGAAAAAGTCTTGGTAGCCCGCTTGGAAGACGGTGAATTCTTCTGGCGTGAAGACCAAAAATTGGTGATTTCTGACCTTGTTGAAAAATTAAACAATGTCACCTTCCATGAGAAGATTGGTTCCCTTCGTGAACACATGATTCGTACGGGGCAGATTGCTATTCTCTTGGCAGAAAAAGCAGGCTTGTCAGCGGATGAAACGATTGACCTAGCCCGTGCAGCAGCCATTTACAAGTTTGACTTGTTGACTGGGATGGTTGGTGAATTTGACGAGCTACAAGGAATTATGGGTGAAAAATATGCCCTTCTTGCTGGTGAAACTCCAGCAGTGGCAGCTGCTATTCGTGAACACTACATGCCTACATCAGCTGAAGGAGAACTTCCAGAGAGCAAGGTTGGAGCCATTCTAGCTATTGCAGACAAATTGGATACGATTTTGAGTTTCTTCTCAGTAGGCTTGATTCCATCAGGTTCTAATGACCCTTATGCTCTTCGTCGCGCGACTCAAGGTGTGGTTCGTATCTTGGATGCCTTTGGTTGGCACATTGCTATGGACGAGCTGATAGATAGCCTTTATGCATTGAAATTTGACAGCTTGACTTATGAAAATAAGGCAGAGGTTATGGATTTTATCAAGGCTCGTGTTGATAAGATGATGGGTTCTACTCCAAAAGATATCAAGGAAGCCGTTCTTGCAGGATCAAACTTTGTTGTGGCGGATATGTTGGAAGCAGCAAATGCTCTCGTAGAAGCAAGCAAGAAAGAAGATTTTAAATCGTCTGTCGAATCACTTTCTCGTGCCTTTAATTTGGCTGAGAAGGCAGAAGGAGTTGCTACAGTTGATTCAGCTCTCTTTGAGAATGAAGAAGAGAAAGCCTTGGCAGAAGCCGTCGAATCACTCGTTTTGTCAGGGACTGCCAGTCAGCAATTGAAACAGCTCTTTGCGCTTAGTCCAGTTATTGATGCATTCTTTGAGAATACCATGGTTATGGCTGAAAATGAAGCAGTCCGTCAAAATCGTTTGGCAATCTTGTCGCAATTAACCAAGAAAGCAGCTAAACTTGCACGTTTTAACCAAATCAATACCAAATAAAATCTGTTAAACGGATTAAATCTTATCATAAAGGAGAGAAACATGGATCCTAAAAAAATTGATCGTATTAACGAGCTTGCCAAAAAGAAAAAAACAGAAGGCTTGACCCCAGAAGAAAAAGTAGAACAAGCCAAACTACGTGAGGAGTACATTGAAGGTTATCGTCGCACTGTTCGTCACCACATCGAAGGAATCAAAATTGTGGACGAAGAAGGGAACGATGTTACACCAGAGAAACTACGTCAAGTCCAACGTGAAAAAGGATTACATGGCCGTAGTCTTGATGACCCAAATTCATAATATGTATTCTTTCTTTTAACAAAGATAGATGAAATAATACCAAAAGACTATCATACATAAATGAGCTGCACCTCAAAAGTTAGAGCTAGAAAATCTAACTTTTGAGGTGTTTTATTATGAAATTGAGTTATATAGTGAATTGAAATAGGATACGAACAAAAAGATTAGTGAATTCAAATTAATTTCTATACAGGTTTTAGAATTAGTTGTGTACTATTCTAGATTCAATCCATTATAAATATATGCTCTAAAATGATGGTCGCTGAGTCTTCTATCGTCAAGAAAAACCATCAAATCCCTCGTATTATAGTCATTTAGTTTTCAAAAAGCGCTCTAAATATTTGAAAATATTTGGGACTTCCCTTAATAAATCCGTCACTTTCTTTTTCAAGATAGGCCAAGCTTGCTCAATAGGATTCAAATCTGGTGAATAAGGCGGTAGGGGTAAGAAAAAGTGTTTATCTTGGATGCAGAGTTCATCCAAGATGTTCTTGGGATGAAAACTAGCATTGTCTATGACAATGACATGAAGTGTCTTCAAAGCAGGCAGAAGTTGCGTTTTGAACCACTCCACAAAGAAGTCGCTCATCATACTTTCCTTGTAAATCATGGGAGCTATAAACTCTCCGTCTACTTGTCCTGTAACAATTGAAGTCCGCTCAAAACGCCGTCCGCTAATCTTTTCATAGACTTTCTCCCCTCTAGGAGCCCGTGCATAAGGACGATAAAGGTAGCGGTCGATTCCTGTTTCGTCAATATATACGACTGGTAAATCTTTTAAGCTATTCAAAATATCAAGAAATTCAGCGACTTTCTCTGGATCTTGTTTCTTAAAGCTAGTCGTCCTTTTTTAAAGTGACCTTAATCTACTTTAAAGCTGCCCATACTGAAGGAACAACACAATCAAAATGTGCCGCAATTTCCCGTAAAAAAGCGTCTGGATGAGCCTCTACAAAGGCTTTTAATTCTTCTAAAGAGATCTTCCGCTTTTTGACGACTCGCTTTTTCCTCTCTAAGTGTCCTTGTTCACGTCTTTCTTTTCCCACGTGAAGAGAATTTTGACGCCAACATCAAAACTTTAGCTGCCTCGACATGGCTGTGTCCTTCTTTGATGTAATCTAAATGCCATAGCTTTATTATAAGCTGGTTATTTTAAACTAAGCAACTATACCATCCAATCTAAGGCATTGTGAAGAGCTACAGTAGTTGTCCCAAATTTCTTCTGAATTTTCTTTGGCTTATTAGTATCTAGTAGACCATCTAGAATACAACAAACGATAGACTTTTGGTGGACATCAATTCCACAACGAGTTTCAATCATAACTTCCATTATAAAAACCTCCTGTTAACTATTTGAACAATAGAACAAGAGGTTACTAGTAAGATATTTTCATGCTCAAGGCATATTCGAGTTATCTCATGACTCTTGTTCATCCAGTTTTTTGTAGAGGCTAGGAAAACCCCTATTAAACACCACGGATTTGTATTGTTCATCTTCATTAATTATAAGATAAACTTCTTTTTCTGTCATGAGTTATCAGGCTCTGCCTGCTTAGAGTTTTTTATGAACTTGGTTTGCTTTTTAAAACACGCGATACACATAGGGATTCTCTGGTTTATCGACTTTGGTAAAGCTGTCGATTTCCAAGGTTGGGAGATTTTGTTTGAGTTCTTTATGGTAGTGATTGACCAGTTTTCCTTTGGCTGTTATCCAGGTGTTGTTCTCATACTGCCGGGTATTTCCCTTGGTCAGCAATCCATAGACACCGGAATCCGCGATACAGTGAATAATGCCGAAGCGGAACAGAAATTGACTATTGGCATGACTGGGGTCGTTATAGACAAAGCCAGTGAACTGGACTGTCTTGCCCTCAAACTCATCTGGATAGTCATAGATAGCCTCCATGACTTCCATATAGTTTTCGTTGGTGATCTGAATACTATCTTGGGACAAGTATTTATCCGCCGCAGTTCGCATTTCCTTTTCATAAGCTGATTTTGAAAAATAAGAACTGGTATCTGGTTTCAAGTATTGGCTTGTCGTCCCTTCACTTGTCTGAATGGCTTGATCCGTGCCTTCTGATAAGGGGAAGTGATATCCTTTGGCAGAAACGGTCTGAGAATCCAAGCTAACAGTTGGAAAAGTTAAACCGACGACAATAGGAATAGCCAGAAGAGCAACACTAGTAACCTTGGTCAATCGGCTGTTCAGATGACTGTGGATTTTGACTTGCTTCATCCAGATGTACAGTTGAACAATTGCCAAAATAAAGGAAAGTACCATGGAAATATAGGCCAGATAGGAATAGTGCATGTTGATGTACTGGTTTAATTTTACTGACAGATGGAGATAAATGGTCAATTCAAAATAGCCAGTTAAAACTAAAAATCGAATCATAGGATGACTCCAATCAAGAGAGAATAAACTAAGACGGCGAGAGTCACAATCGTAATGAAGTGACTGATAAATCGTGCTTTCAAGTAATTTTTCATCATGAGAATATTTTTGATATCCAGCATTGGGCCAATGACGAGAAAGGCCAGAACTGGTGCTAAGCCGAAACTTGAGAGAAGAGAAGCCCCTATAAAGGCATCCGCCTCACTGCAGAGAGAGAGAAGAAAGGCCAAAAGCATCAAGAGCAGGATGGCAAAAAGAGGAGTTGCGCTGATAGAGGTCAGAATCCGTGTCGGAACATAGACCTGTATCATAGAAGCAAAGAGACAGCCGAATACCAAATAACGTCCCGTATCAAAAAATTCATCAATTGCTTGCACAAAGACCTGAAAAACTTTTTTTGCAGAGCTCAAGTGAGAAAAATTGTGCTCATGACAGGCCAACCGATTTTCTTTTTGAATCGGTTCTTGCCAGAAAAATCCTAGAAAAATCCCAAGTATCACAGCTACAAGAATGGAACCAAGAGCTCGTAACAGGGCGACATGGAAGGAGTTGCCAAAGGCAGAATAGGTCGCAAAGAGAACAATGGGATTGATAACAGGTGCTGTCACAAGAAAGGGAACGGCTGTGTAACTGGGAACCTTTTTTTCCAGAAAACGATTGATAATGGGGACAATCCCACATTCACAAGAAGGGAAAAGTATCCCAACGAAGGTGCCAAAAAAGATTCTCCCCCAACGATTTCGAGGGAGAAAATGATAAACCTTGTCAGGTGTGATATAGACCTCAATCAGCCCTGAGACAATACTTCCTATCAGCACGAAAGGGAGGGCTTCAATGATAATGGAGAGGAAAATAGCTCCAGTCTGAAGCACACTAGATGGGAGTTGTTGGAAAGCAGTCATCTAGTTTTTCTTTTCTGCTTTGGCTTTTTTCTCTTTGTCATCAGGGAAAGTGACCTGCTTCAAATCTGGGAGTTTAGCAAACTCTTCAAACATCTTGTCCAAGTCGTCTCGTTTTGTAAATTTTACAGCCATAGGTGTACCTCGATTCTAAATTCTACCTCTATTATACTATTATTTTGAGGAAAAGTGAAAAGTTAAAATTGAGTATCTAACGAATCATAGAGCTTGATATATCCTGATTAAGTCTGGTAGATTGAGAAAGTTTGACAAAAAAAGTAGATAGTGCTAGAATAACGTTAACGGAAGACATTTGAGGGCAGAAAGGTTCCTGCCGCACCTTGAAAAAGGTATCTGAGATGCTGGGTACACCGACCAGCCAAGTGTCCGTTATTTCAAAGGAGGGAGCTTAAACGCTCCTTTTTGTTTCAAAATTTCAAAAAAGATTATCCCCACCGCAGGCTCAGGCTTGCGATTTTTTTTGCTATGAAAATTGATTCGTTAACTTCAACAAATAGCTTTATAAAGCGTTTTGTAAAAAATAAAAACAATGCAATTAATCACTGATCCTTTTGTAAACTATTAGAATTAAATTGCAACCTTCTCAATGAATAGAATATTGAAATGAAGTAAATTTATTTCCCAACTTATGTTTTAAAATTGTAAGAGCTAATTTGAAACGTTTAGCTTGTGGTATAATAGATTCATGGATAAAAAATATGAAAAAATCTCCCAGGATTTGGGAGTGACGTTAAAGCAAATTGATACCGTTCTAAGTTTGACAGCTGAAGGGGCGACTATTCCCTTTATCGCGCGTTATCGTAAGGACATGACTGGTAGTCTGGATGAGGTGGCGATTAAGGCCATTATTGACTTGGATAAAAGTCTGACCAACCTCAACGACCGTAAAGAAGCTGTTTTAGCTAAGATTCAAGAACAAGGCAAGTTGACCAAGGAGTTGGAAGAAGCTATCTTAGCTGCCGAAAAATTAGCAGACGTAGAAGAACTCTATCTTCCTTACAAGGAAAAACGTCGAACCAAGGCAACCATTGCCCGTGAAGCTGGACTCTTCCCACTTGCTCGCTTGATTTTGCAAAATGTAGCTGACTTAGAACAAGAGGCTGAGAAGTTTGTCTGTGAAGGATTTGCGACTGGTAAAGAAGCCTTGACCGGTGCAGTTGATATTTTGGTCGAAGCCTTATCGGAAGATGTGACTTTGCGCTCCATGACTTATCAGGAGGTGCTAAGACACTCTAAACTCACTTCTCAAGTCAAGGATGAAAGTCTTGATGAAAAGCAGGTTTTTCAGATTTATTATGATTTTTCAGATACGGTTGGAAATATTCAGGGCTATCGTACCTTGGCGCTCAATCGTGGGGAGAAACTAGGTATCTTGAAGGTCGGTTTTGAACATGCAACGGACCGTATCCTTGCCTTCTTTGCTGCTCGTTTCAAGGTAAAAAATGTCTATATAGATGAAGTAGTTCAGCAATCTGTTAAAAAGAAAGTCTTGCCTGCTATTGAGCGCCGTATTCGGACAGAATTGACTGAGAAAGCGGAAGAAGGGGCTATCCAACTCTTTTCGGACAACCTGCGCAATCTCCTCTTAGTTGCTCCGCTGAAAGGGCGCGTGGTTCTTGGGTTTGACCCAGCCTTTCGTACAGGTGCCAAGCTAGCTGTCGTGGATGCAACAGGAAAAATGCTGACAACTCAGGTCATTTATCCTGTCAAACCAGCATCAGCTCGTCAAATCGAAGAAGCCAAGAAAGATTTGGCAGACTTGATTGGTCAATACGGTGTAGAGATTATTGCCATCGGAAATGGTACTGCTAGTCGTGAAAGTGAAGCCTTTGTTGCGAAAGTTCTTAAGGATTTTCCTGAGGTTAGTTATGTCATCGTAAATGAAAGTGGTGCTTCTGTCTATTCTGCCAGTGAACTTGCTCGTCAGGAGTTCCCAGACTTGACTGTTGAAAAACGCTCTGCTATTTCTATCGCCCGTCGTTTGCAAGATCCTCTTGCGGAATTGGTCAAAATCGATCCTAAGTCAATTGGTGTTGGTCAATACCAGCATGATGTCAGTCAAAAGAAACTGTCTGAAAGTCTGGATTTTGTCGTGGATACCGTGGTGAACCAAGTCGGTGTCAATATTAATACAGCCAGCTCTGCTCTTCTTTCCCACGTTGCTGGACTCAATAAAACCATTTCTGAAAATATTGTCAAATACCGTGAGGAAGAAGGAAAAATCACTTCACGCGCCCAAATCAAGAAAGTTCCTCGTCTGGGTGCCAAAGCCTTTGAGCAGGCTGCTGGTTTCCTCCGTATCCCTGAAAGTAGCAATATCCTAGATAATACTGGAGTTCACCCAGAAAACTATGCTGCAGTTAAGGAACTCTTCAAACGCTTGGATATCAAGGACTTGAATGAAGAAGCTCAAAGCAAACTCAAGTCACTTTCAGTCAAAGAAATGGCGCAAGAACTAGACCTCGGTCCAGAAACCCTTAAAGATATCATTGCTGACCTTCTCAAACCAGGTCGTGATTTCCGTGACTCTTTTGATGCACCTGTGCTTCGCCAAGATGTCCTAGATATCAAGGACTTAGTGGTCGGACAGAAGCTGGAAGGTGTGGTTCGTAACGTCGTTGACTTCGGTGCCTTCGTTGATATCGGGATTCATGAGGATGGCTTGATTCATATTTCTCATATGAGTCGTAAATTTATCAAACATCCTAGCCAAGTGGTGTCAGTTGGAGATTTGGTAACCGTTTGGGTCAAGAAAATCGATACTGAACGTGAAAAAGTCAATCTGTCGCTACTAGCTCCAAATGAAACTGATTGATTACGTCAAGCAAGTTTCACTAGAAGACTTCGGGAGACCTTTTATCCATCATGTCCAGTGGAATAGGCGTCTACGTTCGACAGGTGGGCGATTTTTCCCCAAAGATGGGCATCTGGATTTTAATCCCAAGGTTTATCAGGAACTGGGTCTGGATGTTTTTAGGAAAATTGTCCGACATGAACTCTGTCATTATCACCTCTATTTTCAAGGGAAGGGCTATCAACACAAGGATCGGGATTTTAAGGAACTTTTGAAAGCGGTGGATGGATTACGCTTTGTTCCAACCTTGACAAATATCCACTCTAAACCACTCAAGCTTTATCGTTGTCAATCCTGCCAGCAAAGTTATCATCGCAAGCGAAGGATTGATACTAAACGCTATCGCTGTGGACTTTGTCGAGGTAAATTGCTACTGATAAATCAGCCTGAGGACTGATGAAAGCCGAGCCTACCCATGATATACTATGTCTAACCTAGTAGAAAGAGGTAATACCATGAACAGTAAATTTTATAAAATGAGACGAAATCGCATGATTTCAGGAGTTCTGGCAGGTCTATCAGACAAGTGGAACTTTGATGTTACCCTTGTTCGTTTCCTATTTGCCATTTTTACAGTCGCAAACTTTGGACTTGGTGTGATTATCTATATCATCCTAGCTTCTATCATGCCAACCAAGGAAGAAATCGAAGCAGAAATGTATGGAACAGGCCCACGCAAACGCAAAGAAGCCCAAACCATTGACGATAATGAAGGCTGGTTTTGGTGAGGTTCTTCAAAAGATTTGGAATAAGCAAAAAGCTTTAAATCAATAGTCTAAACTGCTTGATTTAAAGCTTTTTTACTTTTAATAAGATTTTCTCAGCCTCATATACAAAATATTATTTTAAACTCAGGTTTTCTAATCTGATTTTTCTTGCTGAGACAATACATTTTTTGAAAAATGGTGGATGCTGATAACAACTGATAACCAGCAAATAGCATAAGCAGTAGCTGTAAATTCTGTACCGATAAAGTATGTTTTTTCAACTAAGAGCTGACTGATGAATGGAGAGAGGAGATAGAGAAGTCCGATGAGTATATGTTCTTTGTGTTTCATTAAAGCGCACCTTCTTTCCTTATAGGGAGAACGGAATTGCAAGAGTTCAATTGAATGGTGTTTCATCGAAGTAGGCTTACTAGAGTAATAGTTTCCGCTTCCTCCTTTCCAAAGTAAGCCTTTTCACACTTATATTTTACAATTTTAAAAATAGGAAATCAAATCATTTTCTAAGTAATTTTTCCTACATTTCCCCCAATCTTACAAAAATGTAAGATTAAAGTCTCTTTTGTAAGATTAGGTTATGGCAAGCGGTCTTTTTTTGATGTAAACTAGACTCATAAAGAACAAAGGAGTAATATCATGAAACAAATCTTACAGAAGAAAACAAGAAAACCAAGCCACAAAGAAATCGAGCGCGTTCAGCTGGGATGCGCTATGATGCAAGCAACATTTCATTTGATGGGATATTAAGAAAGGAGATTCTCATGACACTTTTAGATGTAAAACACGTTCAAAAAATTTATAAAACTCGTTTTCAGGGCAACCAAGTAGAAGCTCTCAAGGATATTCACTTTACCGTCGAAAAGGGCGACTACGTTGCTATCATGGGTGAGTCTGGTTCTGGTAAATCAACTCTTCTCAATATCCTAGCTATGCTGGATAAACCAAGTCGTGGACAGGTTTATCTGAACGGAACTGACACCGCAACCATTAAAAATTCACAGGCTTCTAGCTTCCGTCGTGAAAAGTTGGGATTCGTCTTCCAAGATTTTAACTTGCTAGATACTCTATCTGTAAAGGACAATATCTTGCTTCCGCTTGTCTTGTCAAGAAGACCCATTACGGAGATGATGAAGAAATTGGTGGTAACAGCTGAGAATCTGGGAATCAACCAATTGCAAGAGAAGTACCCTTACGAGATTTCTGGTGGTCAAAAACAGCGTGTAGCAGTAGCTCGCGCCATCATCACAGAACCTGAAATTCTCCTTGCGGATGAGCCAACAGGTGCCCTTGATTCCAAATCATCTGCAGCTCTTCTTGATGTTTTTGATGAAATCAATGAACGCGGTCAAACCATTCTCATGGTAAGCCACTCCACAGCAGCAGCTAGCAGGGCCAAACGTGTACTCTTTATCAAAGACGGCATTCTTTACAATCAAATCTACCGTGGAGAGAAGACAGAGCGTCAGATGTTCCAAGAAATCTCTGATACCTTGACTGTCATGGCAAGCGAGGTGAATTAGTATGTTTCGATTAACCAATAAGTTAGCGGTATCGAACTTGATTAAAAACCGCAAACTCTACTATCCTTTTGCGCTGGCTGTTCTCTTGGTAGTTACCGTCACCTATCTCTTTTACTCCCTGACCTTTAATCCCAAGATTGCAGAAATTCGTGGAGGGGAAACCATCCAAGCTACTCTAGGATTTGGTATGGTGATTGTCACACTTGCATCTGCTATTATTGTCCTTTATGCCAATAGTTTTGTTATGAAAAACCGTTCCAAGGAACTGGGGGTCTATGGCATGCTGGGGCTGGAGAAACGTCATCTGATCAGTATGACATTTAAGGAGTTAGTGGTATTTGGGATTCTAACTGTTGGAGCAGGTATCGGTATTGGAGCCTTGTTTGACAAGTTGATTTTCGCTTTCTTGCTCAAACTGATGAAATTGAAGGTTGAGCTGGTCGCTACCTTCCAGATGAAAGTTGTCATTGCAGTACTTGTTGTCTTCGGTTTGATTTTCCTAGGCCTCATGTTCCTAAATGCCCTTCGAATCGCCCGCATGAATGCCCTCCAGCTCTCGCGTGAAAAAGCAAGTGGAGAGAAAAAAGGTCGTTTCCTACCTCTCCAAACTATTCTTGGTTCGATTAGTTTAGGGATTGGCTATTATCTTGCCCTTACGGTAAAAGATCCTCTTACAGCCTTAACAACCTTCTTCCTAGCTGTTTTGCTGGTTATCTTTGGAACTTATCTCTTGTTTAACGCAGGGATTACCGTTTTCCTCCAAATCTTGAAGAAAAATAAGAAATATTACTACCAGCCAAATAACCTGATCTCAGTGTCTAATTTGATTTTCCGTATGAAGAAAAATGCGGTTGGACTAGCAACTATCGCTATCTTGTCAACAATGGTTTTGGTAACCATGTCAGCAGCTACTAGTATTTTTAATGCCTCAGAATCCTTTAAAAAAGTTCTAAATCCTCATGATTTTGGGGTTTCAGGGCAAAATGTTGAAAAAGAAGACTTGGACAAACTCTTGAGCCAGTTTGCAAGTGACAAAGGTTATAAGATTAAAGAGAAAGAAGTGCTTCGTTACACTTACTTTGGTGTTGCGAACCAAGAAGGAAATAAGTTAACTATTTTTGAAAAAGGACAAAACCGTGTCCAACCCACAACAGTTTTCATGGTATTTGACCAAAAAGATTATGAAAATATGACTGGTCAAAAACTGTCTCTATCAGGAAATGAGGTCGGACTCTTTGCAAAGAATGAGGGAGTTAAAGAACAGAAAACTCTAACTCTGAACGATCATCAATTTTCTGTCAAAGAAGAATTTACTAAAGATTTCATTGTCAACCATGTCCCAAATCAGTTTAATATTTTGACTGCTGATTACAATTACCTTGTTGTTCCTAATTTGCAAGCATTTTTGGATCAATTCCCAGATTCGGCTATCTATAATCAGCTTTACGGTGGTATGAATGTAAATATCAGTGAAGAAGAACAACTCAAGGTAGCTGAAGAATATGAAAACTACCTTAATCAGTTTAATGCTCAATTAAACACTGAAGGTAGCTATGTGTATGGTAGCAATCTAGCAGATGCTAGTGCTCAAATGAGTGCCCTCTTTGGTGGTGTCTTCTTTATCGGTATTTTCCTATCCATTATCTTTATGGTCGGAACCGTTCTGGTCATCTACTACAAACAAATTTCTGAAGGCTATGAAGACCGTGAACGCTTTATTATCTTGCAGAAAGTTGGTTTAGATCAAAAGCAAATCAAGCAAACCATCAACAAACAGGTTTTAACTGTTTTCTTCCTTCCTTTGATCTTTGCCTTCATACATCTAGCCTTTGCCTACCATATGCTTAGTCTGATTTTAAAAGTGATTGGTGTAATAGATACGACTATGATGTTGACTGTGACCTTGTCTATCTGCGCTATCTTCCTCATCGCCTATGTGCTGATTTTCATGATTACTTCTAGAAGTTATCGCAAGATTGTGCAAATGTAAAAAAAGATACCTCGACTTCAAAATCGAGGTATTTCTTATGTTCTAAATGCTGAAAAGTTGTCCTAGCAGAAAGGTAACTCCCATAGTTAAGAGACCAATAGCAAGGTTCCGAATCATAGCTGTTTTGGTTGGAGCCTTTCCAAGTCTAGCACTAGTGTAACCAGTCACCAATAGTGAAAGTCCTACAATTAGGACAGTAGCAGGGATGCGGTAATCACTTGGGAAAATTGTTACTGACAGCATTGGAGGCAAACTTCCAAGGAAAAAGGCAACAAAGCTAGAGATAGCAGCATGCCAAGGATTGGTAAACTCTTCATACTCTATCCCATATTTTTCCTCAACCAAAGCCTTGAGTGGATTTTTAAGAAAGGCCTTGTTGGTCAAGAGCTGGGCAGAGGTTTCACATTCTCCATTTTGGATATAGGCAGCATAGAGGGATTTTTTGGCTAGTTCCATATCTTGGTCTAGCAAGAGTTGCTCACGCGCAACGGCTGCTTCCTCGGTATCTTTTTGAGTTGAAACGGATACATATTCTCCACCAGCCATTGAAAAGGCACCGGCCAAAATAGCTGCAAAACCTGATAAAAAAATAATCCAGATATTGCTCGTAGCACTAGCAACCCCAATAACCACACCAGCAATGGAAATAATCCCATCGTTAGCACCAAGAACACCAGCACGCAGGATATTTAAACGACCTGCAAAATTTGAATCGATTTCGTGATTTGTTTCTGACATACTATTCTCCTTTTTATCCAGTATAAAGGAAAAATATAAGGAAATCAATCTTTTAAAAGTATCTGAAAAAAGTTGCACGATTTTAATGAAAAAGAGGAAAAAGCTTTTCTGTTTAAGCTTTATCAATAAAACATGCTATAATAGTTGCAGAAAGGTTGGTGTTTATGGCTAGGATATTGGTTATTGAAGATAATAGTGACATTCAAGAGATTTTGCGAACACTTCTTACTGAGGAGCATGAGGTGATTCAAGCCTTTTCAGGAACTGAAGGCATCATGCGTTTTGACCAAGGTGGGATTGATCTCGTTTTGCTAGATATCATGCTTCCTGGGAAAAATGGGGATCAGGTTTTAAAAGCCATCAGGGAACAAAGTCAAATTCCAGTCATTATGCTAACAGCTTTGAGCGATAAGAAGTTAATCAGTCAATACCTCTTAGACGGTGCCAATGATTACATAGTCAAACCTTTTGATTTGGACGAAGTCTTTGCCAGAGTTACTGTTCAATTACGTCAAAGCGTAGAAAAACAGCCTATGGAAATAGGAAAAACTGAAAATCTGCCACAAAACTTGAAAAATATCCAGTTTGATGCAGAAAGTTTTGAAATCAAAAATAGTCAGGAAACAATTCGCCTTGCCAAGAAAGAATGCTTGATTCTCCAAACTCTCCTCAAACATCCTAAGAAAATTTTCACCAAGGAAGAACTTTATGAATTGGTCTGGGAGGATAGCTACCTACCTGGAGATAATACTCTCAATACGCATTCGAGTAATCTTCGTAAAAAGTTAAACCAGCTTGACCCCAATCAAGAATATATTGAAACCATCTGGGGAGTTGGGGTAAGATTAAAAGGAGACAAGCAATGATCTACATGATAATCATTATCCTACTGGTACTCCTAATTATTTTATCGATTGCATTGATTCGCTATCATCTAGCACTTAAAAACTTGAGTCAACAGATTGAAGACAAGATTCTCACGGGTAGTATGAAAAGAGTTGGAGTCAGCATTTTTTCCAAACATTTTTTACATCTCTACCAGCAGATTGAGAATCTATTTCAGGAAGTAGAACAGTCTCGGTTGGTTATGAAAAGGGAAAAGCAGACTCTGGATATGGCCATCAGCAATATCGCCCATGATATTCGAACGCCTTTGACTATCGCTTCAGGTTACACCCAACAATTGATAAAGTCTCCTGAAAACAAAGGAGAAACCTTACAAAAAGTAGCCCAGCATCTTGATTTAGTTTCAAAACGTTTGGAGGCTCTCCTAGAATACCGTCGTTTGATGGAAGGAGCTGTCAAACCGAAACTGGAAGAAGTGGACCTTTCAGCTTTTATCACCAAAAAGACTCTGGCTTACTATGATGTTTTTCAGGCGGCAAATATCACGCTTGATTTTAAGGTTGAAGATGGTTTAAAAATGAGGACTGATGAAGACTTGCTGGATCGAATTTTACAAAATCTGCTTGGAAATGTCCTCAAGCATGGCAAGGAAGAAGCGCGTCTATCTTTGAGAAAGGAAAAGGAACAGCTTGTCTTAGAGATTGCAAACCTTGTCAAACAGCCCATCAAAAGAATAGAAAATCTCAGCAACCGTTTTTATTCTGAAAATCTATCTGATACTGAAGAATCCTCTGGTTTAGGCCTTTATATTACTGAGGAATTATGCCATCTTCTCGGTGCAGAGATGAAGCTAGCCACTGATGGTGAATGGTTTTCGGTCTTTATTTATTTTTAACAGAAGAAACCTCCTCTGTAGGCTAGAGGAGGTCATTTTTTATAGACTTTTCTTTTTGAAAACTGCCAGTCCACTTAGATTAAAGATTACAATAACAGCTAAGCTAACTATAAGTGTATAGAAAATGGATTCACTATTAGCAGTCATAGCATAGGTAAATTGTAAGGACAAATATGGCAAAATTTTGATATTTGGAAAAATGAGCATTGGCATAGAAAGTAAGATAGAGCTGACAAAATAACCAATAAATACTGCAAGATAAGAATGACTCACATAGAGAATAAAGGAAACAATGGAAAGCCAAGCAAGGAGGCAAAATAATTGAAGGAAAATGGTTATCAGTAGATTTCCAATAAAGCCATCAGGCATCGTTCCAAATCCATTTAAGATAGTTGCTGGAATAAAGGCAATCACAAGACAGATGATGACTTGCAAAAGTGCAATACAAGTCAATACAAAGGCTTTGGCAAGGAAAAACTCGGTACGAGAGACACCCACTGTTAAATTATTTTTATAGAGTTTACCGATTAAATCAACTCCAAGAACGAGGCAGGCTAGGATGATGCAGAGAAAAACGAGGTTTGAGCCTTGACTAGATGCGTTGATTAGGGCTTGTACACCATTCCAACCTTGGGTTGGAATTTCTGATTCTTCTGCCTGGATTGCCATCAGATGACCCGTAGCTCCTATACTTGCACCCATTAGCATGAGAGCAAAGAGAATGAATTCTGTGATCCAAAAACCTTTGGAGCGGAAAAGACGGTAAAAGTCTGCTTGAATGGTATGTATCATGATTTTCCTCCTATTCGACCAATTGAGTGAAGTATTCTTCTAGGTTTTGACGGGCATAGTAAATCTCGTCAATGGCAACATCTGCCAAGGTTAATTCCTTAAGAATCTGTTTGACATCTTGTTCCTGACCAAAGATATGGATTTCATTCTCAGGATTGACAACCTTGAACTGGAGCTGGATTTGTTCTTTCAATACTTGACAAGCTTTCTCTTTATCAGCTGTCTTAAGAACAATGTAATCCTCACTTAGTGTTTCAAATTCAGCTTTGCTGATTTCACGGATAATCTTTCCTTGATCTAAAATACCAAAACGATTGGCTAGGAGATAGAGTTCTGACAAGATATGGCTAGAGATGAGAATGGTGATCCCTTTTTCTTGATTGAGCCGTTGAATCATGAGTCGAAATTCTTTAATACCGATTGGGTCGAGGCCGTTGATAGGTTCATCTAAGATCAGGAAGTCTGGTTTAGATAGGAGGGCAATGGCGATCCCAAGTCTTTGTTTCATTCCTAGCGAGAAATCTCGAAAGACTTTTTTACCTGTATCTGACAAGCCTACATAGTCCAGCGTTTCTCGAATGACTTGATCCGCATTTGGAATATGCCGAATCATACAATAATATTTCAGATTTTGGTAGGCTGTTAAGTGATTATGAGCTACGGGTGATTCGATAACAGAACCTACTCTAGATAGAGCCTTGGTCCACTCATTTTCCGTTTGGCTAGAGAAGAGGGAAACAGTCCCTTTATCCGCAAACAGTAGTTGCGTAATGATTTTTATCAAAGTGGTCTTCCCAGCTCCGTTCTTTCCGATAAGTCCATAAATATCTCCCTCTCTTATCGTTAGATGAAGATCCTGAATAATAGCTTGTTTGTCAAAGTTTTTGGACAATCCATGAATGTCAAGTACTGTTTTCATGATTCTCTCCTTTTGATTTATTTTGTTAACTTTAGTATAAAGCATAGAAATCAAAGAAAGCTCAAGGATTTCTAAAGAGTTTCTAAAGTTTTAGGAATTCTTAAATATCAAAACCCAGTTGACATGAACTGGGCCTCTTAATTATAAAATATACTTCTCAATGGCACGCGCAACGCCGTCTTCTTCGTTGCTGGCTGTAACGTCATCAGCTAGGGATTTGACATAATCGCTGGCATTTCCCATTGCAATGCTAAGTCCTGCAAACTGGAGCATTTCGATATCGTTATTAGCATCACCCATAGCCATAATCTCTGAGGAATCAATCTTCAAAATCTCTGCTAGTCGTGAAAGAGCAGTAGCCTTTGTCGTTCCAAGTGGCATGGCTTCATAAATGACAGGTTGCGAACGAACACCGCTAAATCGTTGACAGAGTTCCTCAGCAAAACGCTCTTCAAAATCGTCAGTTTGACTCTCTGTTCCTAAAAACATACCTTGGAACATACGGTACTTGCCACTAGTCGCTTCCTCAAGAGAAATTTCAGTCAGGTCTGAAAAGACTAGTTTGGCATCATTTTGGATGACTTCATTCGGCTTACCACCGAGGACAAAATAATGCTCCTCATCAAAAAGAGTCAACTGAACATCACTTTTTTCAGCAAGGTCATAGAGGTACTCGATGTCTGCTGGACTGAGTTCTTGCCAGTCAACTAGTCCCCAGTCACTGGTCTGGTGAGTTGAACAACCGTTGTTAACAATAACATATTCGTTCTGGAGGTCAAGCCCCAGTTTTTTGTAGTAGGGGAGGACACCGAAAAGGGGGCGGCCCGTACAAAGTACCAGCTTGACGCCTTTTTCAATAGCTTGGTGAATAGCAGTAATGTGAGCTTGTGGGATTTCCTTGGCTTCATTGAGGAGGGTTCCGTCCATATCCAAGGCTAGTAGTTTAATCATAAGACTTCCTTCTTTATCTTTTGGTATTATTATAGCATATTTTAGAAAATAAAATGGTAAAAGGAACGAGACTAATTGATTTTACAGTTTAGGATATTTGGAGAACATTTATTAGGAAAGGTTACACGTTATTCAATTAAGTAAATAATTATATTTGGTAAGCTGGTCAAAAAACAGAGGATTTAAGATGAATAACACATTTTTCATCTTAAATCCTCTGTTCTCCTTAATTTTTTATAAATCAACTTGATTAGACGTAGGGTATGATTTATCTTCTAAATTTTCGTTTGATAATAGAGCGTTGGACTTTTAAAACAAGTAAGCTAAATCCGATTGCTGCGACAAAGGCAAGAGCAGTTGATAATTTTAATGCTAAAAAGATAAAACTAAAGATAGCAATACAGATACAAAAAACAGCAATATTAACAAAAAATAGGATTTCCTTGAGGTTGGCATCAGATTGTGCTTCAGGTGTATAATCTTGATAGCGAGGAATCTGATGATTTAATTCTTCTTGATAGTCTACCTCATAGGATTGTAATTTTCTTACAGGCATTATTCTCTCCTTAACTGTACATACCTATTCTATCATTTTTTAATCGGATAATTATTACAGTAAGGTTACAAAAAGAATAAAGTCCCTTTTCATTTTCAAACTATTGTTCAGGACACGATAGTTTGAAAATAATAGTACGCATAATATTAAGGTTGTTAAACACCTATTGAAAATAGATTAGTAAAAATTGAAACAGTACATTAATACTCTTCAAAACAAGTTAGCGTTATCTTGTATTAGGCAAATGTTACTAATTTAGTCCATTTTATCTACAATCAAAAAGCTGTTCTTTGATTTTTATTGAGTATATAGACTGCAAATTACGCTTAAAAATGGTATAATGGTAAAGTTATATAGTCCCGATAAGATGGTAGAAATTTCTATTTTTTCTTTCGAGTCGCAACTCGTAGATGATAGGGATTTCTATCAGTACTTTGTAACTCTATAACACTATTTTTAAGGGGGGACATTTTTATGTCAGAACGTAAATTATTCACGTCTGAGTCTGTATCTGAGGGGCATCCAGATAAGATTGCAGACCAAATTTCAGATGCGATTTTGGATGCTATTTTAGCCAAGGATCCAGAGGCGCACGTTGCTGCGGAGACAGCTGTATATACTGGTTCCGTCCACGTTTTTGGTGAAATTTCTACAAATGCCTATGTGGATATTAACCGTGTGGTTCGTGATACCATTGCAGAGATTGGCTATACCAATACCGAATATGGATTTTCTGCAGAGACTGTAGGAGTACATCCATCTTTGGTGGAACAATCTCCTGACATTGCTCAAGGTGTTAACGAAGCCTTGGAGGTTCGTGGAAATGCAGATCAAGATCCACTTGATTTGATTGGTGCTGGTGACCAAGGGCTCATGTTTGGATTTGCAGTGGATGAAACAGAAGAGCTCATGCCATTGCCAATTTCACTCAGTCATAAATTGGTTCGTCGTCTGGCAGAACTTCGTAAGACTGGTGAAATAAGATATCTTCGCCCAGATGCTAAATCACAAGTTACGGTTGAGTACGATGAAAATGACCGTCCAGTACGTGTGGACACAGTTGTTATTTCAACTCAGCACGATCCAGAAGTCAGCAACGAACAAATTCACAATGATGTCATTAATAAGGTTATCAAAGAGGTTATTCCAGCCTCTTACTTGGATGCGCAAACAAAATTCTTCATCAATCCTACTGGTCGTTTTGTAATCGGTGGACCTCAAGGGGACTCAGGTTTGACTGGTCGTAAGATTATCGTAGATACTTATGGTGGCTACTCTCGTCACGGTGGTGGTGCTTTCTCTGGTAAAGATGCGACTAAGGTGGACCGTTCTGCGTCATATGCAGCTCGCTATATTGCAAAGAATATTGTTGCAGCAGGTCTGGCTAAGAAGGCAGAAGTGCAATTGGCTTATGCTATCGGTGTTGCCCAGCCTGTTTCTGTCCGTATCGATACCTTTGGTACAGGAAGAGTAGCTGAAAGCAAGCTTGAAAAAGCAACTCGTCAAATCTTTGACCTTCGTCCTGCAGGGATTATCCAAATGCTGGACCTTAAGCGTCCAATTTACCGTCAAACAGCGGCTTATGGTCACATGGGACGTACAGATATTGACCTTCCATGGGAACGCTTGGACAAGGTAGATGCTTTGAAAGAAGCAGTCAAATAAAATCTTGAGAGGGGGACTTCCCCTCTTTTTTACTGATAAAACATTTCACATACAAATAATTGAACTTTGGTAAAAATAACCAGAATAAAAAAGAACTCACCCACTAAACTTCTGTTAATACTACACAATTGAAGAGCTATATAAGAAGCTATGAGATACAAAGCACTAAATAATAATTCACAATAATAACTCCAAAGATTTAGATCTGTTTTGTTTGCAGGTCTAAGTCTTTTTATCACTTTAAAAAACTCCTATAACATCTTTCCGAAAAACTATAATTTTCTTGAAAAATATATAAGTCTATGCTATACTACTAGTAGACTTATTTATGGAGAAAATACATGAAACGTGAGATTTTACTGGAACGAATCGACAAACTAAAACAAATCATGCCCTGGTATGTTCTTGAATACTACCAATCTAAGCTTGCTGTTCCTTACAGTTTTACAACCTTGTACGAATACCTCAAGGAATATGATCGATTTTTCAGCTGGGTTTTGGAGTCTGGTATCTCAAATGCTAATAAAATATCTGATATTCCTTTATCTGTCTTGGAAAATATGTCTAAGAAAGACATGGAATCTTTTATCCTTTACTTACGTGAACGTCCTTTGCTGAATGCTAATACAACCAAGCAAGGAGTTTCTCAGACAACCATCAATCGGACTTTGTCAGCACTTTCTAGTCTTTACAAGTATCTGACTGAGGAGGTTGAAAACGACCAGGGCGAACCTTATTTCTATCGTAATGTAATGAAGAAAGTTTCAACTAAGAAAAAGAAAGAAACACTTGCTGCTAGAGCTGAAAACATCAAGCAAAAGCTCTTTCTAGGTGATGAAACAGAAGGTTTTCTAACTTATATTGACCAAGAGTACCCACAACAGCTCTCAAATCGTGCCTTATCCTCCTTTAATAAAAATAAAGAACGTGATTTGGCCATTATTGCCCTTCTCTTGGCGTCTGGTGTCCGCTTATCTGAAGCTGTTAATCTGGATCTAAGAGATCTCAATCTCAAGATGATGGTTATTGATGTCACCCGAAAAGGTGGCAAACGTGACTCGGTCAATGTCGCTGCCTTTGCTAAGCCTTATCTAGAGAATTATCTAGCCATTCGGAATCAACGCTATAAGACGGAAAAAACAGATACAGCCCTCTTTTTGACTCTCTACAGAGGTGTTCCCAATCGTATTGACGCTTCCAGCGTTGAGAAAATGGTTGCTAAATACTCAGAGGATTTTAAAGTGCGTGTAACCCCCCATAAACTGCGCCACACCCTAGCAACTAGGCTCTATGATGCAACTAAATCACAAGTTTTGGTTAGTCACCAGCTAGGTCACGCCAGTACACAAGTCACTGACCTCTATACCCATATCGTAAATGATGAACAAAAGAATGCCTTGGATAGTTTATAGATTACATAAATTGAATTATGTAATAAATAAGAAAGGGATTCAATAAACTATTCATCTTATTTGATCATATCAAATACAATTGCTAACAGAGTAAACAGCTTTAAAGAATATGAAATAAAATTTATGTGGCCACTAGCTTGCCTTTCTTTGTAATATCCTGGATATGCAAATCACTTATAATTGGTATTCATCTCAAAATAAGAGGATTCCATAAAAATAAATCAAATTTAGCATCTATAAAAGCATGCTGCCTGCGATGGCCAATATTTTATCAGAAAATAAAATTCCTTTAAAAACAATCATGGACATTCCCACTCTGAAGTTACTACTTCCATCTACACCCACGTCACAAAGAACATGAAAGATGAAGCAATCAATGTACTAGATAAAGTTATGAACAAGATTTTTTAAAAAGTTTTGCCCCTTTTTTGCCCCCCTAAATACAAAAATAGCCCTTCGGATAAAATCCGAGGGGCTAGAAACGTTGTTAAATCAACGGCCGAACTTTTGAATTTCAAGGTTCGGGATAAAATAGTTCACTGAACTATTTTATTTTTTCAAGTTGTAGAATGATTTCAATCCACGGTATTCAGCTACTTCACCAAGTTGGTCTTCGATGCGAAGCAATTGGTTGTATTTAGCGATACGGTCTGTACGTGAAAGTGAACCAGTCTTGATTTGTCCTGCGTTAGTTGCAACTGCGATGTCAGCGATTGTTGAATCTTCAGTTTCACCTGAACGGTGTGATACAACGGCAGTGTAACCAGCTTCTTTCGCCATTTCGATAGCGTCGAATGTTTCAGTAAGAGTACCGATTTGGTTAACTTTGATAAGGATTGAGTTAGCAGCACCTTCTGCAATACCTTTTTCAAGGTAAGAAGTGTTTGTTACGAAGAAGTCGTCACCAACCAATTGAACTTTACCACCAAGACGTTCAGTAAGAGCTTTCCAACCGTCCCAGTCATTTTCATCCATACCATCTTCGATAGTGATGATTGGGTATTTGTTTACCAATTCTTCAAGATAGTCGATTTGTTCTGCAGCAGTACGTACAGCTGCTCCTTCACCTTCGAATTTAGTGTAGTCGTAAACTTTACGTTCTTTATCGTAGAATTCTGATGAAGCACAGTCAAATCCGATAAATACGTCTTTACCAGGAACATATCCAGCAGCTTCGATAGCAGCAAGGATAGTTTCAACTCCGTCTTCAGTTCCTTCAAAACGAGGAGCAAATCCACCTTCGTCACCTACGGCTGTTTCCAAACCACGAGATTTAAGGATTTTCTTAAGTGCGTGGAAGATTTCAGCACCCCAACGAAGAGCTTCTTTGAATGATGGCGCACCAGCAGGTACGATCATGAATTCTTGGAAAGCGATTGGAGCGTCAGAGTGAGAACCACCGTTGATGATATTCATCATTGGAGTTGGAAGAACTTTAGTGTTGAATCCACCAAGGTAGCTGTAAAGTGGGATTTCAAGGTAGTCAGCAGCAGCACGAGCTACAGCGATAGACACACCAAGGATTGCGTTAGCACCCAATTTACCTTTGTTAGGAGTACCGTCAAGAGCGATCATAGCACGGTCGATAGCTTGTTGATCACGTACATCGTAGCCGATGATAGCTTCAGCAATGATGTTGTTTACGTTGTCAACAGCTTTTTGTGTACCAAGACCGCCGTAACGAGATTTGTCACCGTCGCGAAGTTCAACTGCTTCGTGTTCACCAGTAGAAGCTCCTGATGGAACCATACCACGTCCGAAAGCACCTGATTCAGTATAAACTTCTACTTCAAGTGTTGGGTTACCGCGTGAGTCTAGGACTTCGCGAGCGTAAACATCAGTAATAATTGACATTTTTTACTCTCCTTATGAGTTAAATTTTTTACACCTCTATAATACCTTAAAAACCCTCCTTTTTCAAGAAAAAACGTTATCTTTGTGCAAATTTTCCTTAACTTTATAAAGTAATCGCTTTCTTTTGTCTGTTTTATTCTAACTTTTATGATATACTGTTTTCATGACAGATTTATCAAAACAATTACTTGAAAAAGCTCATGGTGGAGCAAAATTAAATCCAGATGAGCAAAGACGCTATCTTGGCACTTTTGAGGAAAGAGTTCTTGGATATGCAGATATTGACACAGCAAATAGCCCTCAGTTAGAAAAAGGCTTTTTATCTATTTTAGAAAACCTTCAGGAAAAAGCAGAGCCACTATTTGTAAAGATTTCTCCAAATATCGAATTTGACAAGCAAGTTTTCTATTTAAAAGAAGCTAAAGAAACTGATAGTCAAGCTACCATTGTATCTGAAGAGCATACTTCTTCTCCTTTTGGCCTGATTATCCATAGCAATGCACCAGTTCAAGTAGAAGAAAAGGATCTTCGACTTGCTTTTGCAAAACTTTGGGAAGGTAAAAAGGAAGAACCTGCCAAAACATCCATCTGGAAGAAATGGTTTGGCTAAATCTTGCGCATATTTAATAAGTGCCCGATATTAGCTGCCGTGTGCTCCAAATAGAGACTGGCATTTTTCAAACTATCTTCTAGAGGTTCGCTTTTCTCTAAAATAGAAAAGGCAGCTTGGATATTTTCAAATGGTAGGGAAGGTAAATCTTCAGCAAGACTACCACAAATAGCAATGACAGGAACTCCGACAGGGGTTCTTTTTGCAACACCAATAGGCGCTTTACCTGCTAGGCTTTGACTATCTAGCCTTCCTTCTCCTACAACAACCAAGTCAGCATGTAAAACTTTCTTATCAAAGTTGATTAAGTTCAAGCAGGTATCAATTCCAGACACGATATTTGCCTGAGCAAAGGCACACAAACCGCCAGCAATGCCTCCACCAGCTCCTGCTCCTTTAATTTCCAATGTTACAGGTGAGAATTTTTCATAAAAATCTTGGATCGCTTGATCTACGGCCTCAAACATAGTAGGATCTAGGCCTTTTTGCTTGCCAAACGTGTAGGTCGCACCTTGATATCCACATAAGGGACTCACGACATCTGCTAAAATACGAATTTGAACATCTTCAGGAATTTCATAGCGATTTTCTATTGAAACAGAAGCTAATTTTAGTAAGGATTGACCGCAAGCGAGCAAAACATTTCCATCCCTATCATAAAATCGATAACCTAAACCAGCAGCGATCCCAATTCCTCCGTCATTACTGGCCGTGCCACCAACGCCGATATAGATTTCTTTAATCCCTTGAGCAATGAGATGGCGAATCAACTCTCCGATACCACGAGTTTGGATTTGAAGTGGATTTCGTTTCTCTAGCGGAATTTTTCCAAGGCCAACCAAATCAGCAACTTCCAATAGTACCAGTTGTTCTTTTTGAAAATAGCGCATGGCTTCTTTTTGGCCAAAAGGTCCTGTCACTTGAATCCATTTTTCTTCTAGTTCAAGAGAATGTCGAATGGAATCTACTGTACCTTCTCCCCCATCACCAACAGGGCAGAGGAGACAGTCTACATCTGCTATCGATTGTTGGAAACCTTTTTTAATAGCTTTAGCTACCTCTTCAGAGGTCAAGCTTTCCTTAAACGAATCTGGTGCAATTACAATCTTCATATTTTCCCTCATTCTAAAAAGCCAATCAAAGGAAGAACTTCTAAAAAATCTCTCTTGTCAACATGATTTGGTATTTCCTGTTTCAGCACTTCTTTAGCACAAAAGGCGATTCCCAGTCCTGCTGACTTCAACATAAATAGGTCATTGGCCCCATCACCGATTGCAATCGTTCTTTCTTTAGAAAGTTTTAGTTCCTTTCTCCATTGTTCTAGAGTATCTTTTTTGACTTCGGGACTAATAATTTGTCCAACTAATTTTCCTGTTAAAAGACCGTCTTTGACTTCCAGTTGGTTGGCAGAGAAATAGGCAATGTCGAGGGATTTTGCTAATCTCTCAACTATTGGTGTAAATCCACCGGACACCAGACCAACTAGGATTCCATTATTTTGGAGAATGGAAATGAATTCCTGGGCATTTGACGTTAGATGAATAGTGTTGAAGACTTTATCAAAAACCGAAACAGGAAGACCTTCCAACAAGGACACTCTTTTTCGTAAACTGCTTTCAAAGTCCAACTCTCCTTGCATTGCCCGACTTGTAATCTGTGAAATTTCCTCCTCACGACCTGCCTCTTTACCCAAAAGATCAATCACTTCTTCTAGGATTAAGGTTCCATCAACATCCATAACACACAAACCTTTTACTTGAGACATCAGTTCTCCTCTCTAAACAGCCCAAAAATCGTATGAAGTCATCATACGATTTTATCTATTAATTAACTAAACTATGGTACAAGTCAAGGTATGACTTGCAGGCCGTATCCCATGAGAAATCACACTCCATAGCTTGTTTTTGTAGGTTTCTCCAAATGTCTGGATGATTTCTATACAAGTCCAAAGCTGTTTGGAAAGTCCAATTTAACCAATAAGGAGATAGATTGTCAAAGCTAAAGCCAGTACCGCTTCCTTCGATTGGATTGAAAGCGCGAACTGTATCTCGCAAGCCTCCAACTTCATGGACCAACGGCAAGGTTCCGTAACGCATAGCCATCATTTGAGACAAGCCACACGGTTCGAAACGACTCGGCATGAGGAAGAGGTCACAAGCAGCGTAGATTTCTTGAGCTAGTTTGACATCAAAAGTGATATTTGCTGATAGCTTGTCTGGGTAAATCTGAGCAAACCATGAGAAAGCTCCTTCAAAAGCTGGATCTCCAGTTCCCAAAAGAACAATCTGAACATCATTTTGCAAGATATGGTGAAGACTTTCAACCACCACATCAAAACCTTTTTGACGTGTCAAACGAGAAACAATTCCCACCAGTGGAACGTCGGCTCTAACTGGCAAGCCAACTCTTTCTTGCAATTTTGCCTTGTTTTGGGCCTTCCCAGACAAATCTTCCTGATTAAAATGATAATCTAATAGGGCATCCGTCTGAGGATTATAAAGATCAGCATCAATCCCATTCACGATACCAGACACCTTGCCAGACTCCATTCGAAGAATTTGATCCAAGTTACATCCGAACTGACTGGTCATAATTTCATGAGCATAGCTAGGTGAAACGGTTGAAACACGATCTGCATAGAGAATACCTGCCTTCATCCAGTTCAGACAGTTGTTCCATCGAAGGGTGCCATCAGCGTAACGTTCAAAGCCAACTCCAAACAAGTCCCATAACATTCCTTCTGAAAATTGTCCTTGGAATTCCAAATTATGAATGGTTAAAACAGTTTTTATTCCTTGATAGGCTTGAATCCAACAGTATTTTTCCTTTAACAAGAAAGGAATCATAGCTGTATGGTAGTCATGAACATGGAGAAGGTCAGGAATAAAGTCAATCCTTTCCATAGCCTCAATGGCAGCAAGTTGGAAAAAGGCAAAGCGTTCTCCGTCATCAAAATCACCGTAAACATGACCACGGAAGAAATAATATTGGTTGTCAATAAAGTAGAAGGTCACACCATTTAGTACTGTTTTCTTAATCCCACAGTACTGTCTGCGCCAACCAACACACACCTCAAAATGAAGAATATCTTCAATTTGATTTCCAAATTTAGCCTTTACCATGTCATAGTAGGGTAAAATCACTGCAACTTCATGTCCAGCTTTTACCAGTGATTTTGGAAGAGCGCCAATAACGTCTCCCAAACCACCTGTTTTTGAGAAGGGTGCACCCTCTGCTGCTACAAATAAAATTTTCATGAATGAATATCCTCTGTTACTTTGCTACCTTTCTTAACGACAACTGGATGTTCTGCAGTTCCTCGAATCACAACACCTGGCTCAACTTCCACACCCTTGTCCAAGATAGCATATTCGACCTGAGCACCTTCTCCAATAACAACGCGAGGGAAGAGTAGACTATCTTTAACCAAGCTATCCTTATGGACATGAATATTACGTGATAAAACAGAATTAGCCACTTGACCTTCAATGATACTACCAGAAGCAAACTGAGAAGTACTTACCTTAGATGTATTGGCATAGTAAGTTGGCTCTTCGTTTTTGACCTTTGTATAAATCTTTTGGTTTGGTGAGAAGAGAGAGTAGAATTTTTGTGATTCAAGCATATCTTTGTTAGCTTGGTAATAAGACTCTACAGAATGAATATTTGCAAGGTAGCCTGTATACTCGTAGGCAAAAGCCCCTTCTTTTGCAGCCAAATCCCGTAAAACATAGCGTAACTTCTCTGGATGTTCTTTTTTAGCTTCTTCTTCCAAGCGTTCTATCAACCAAGGTGTATCAACGACAAAGATATCTGTAGACATGTTATAGATTTGATCTGGTAACTTGCTATCAAAGAGTTTATGAGAACGAACATGGTCTGTTTCATCCACTTCCAAGATTGCGTTTACTTCTGAAATGTCTTTCTTAGCTAGTTTTTTATAAACTACAGTGATAGGCCCTTTTGTTGTACTATGTAGATGGAAAACTTGGTTCAAATCAATATTAATCAAAACATCACAGTTGAGGGCAACTGTTTGGTTTGAGCCAGAACGTTTCAAATAAGTAAGAAGCTGTTGGTAGTATTCTTTTCCAACTGTACTACTTTCCACACGGGTATTGTAAATACCTAGATAATAGTGGCTAAGAAGGGTTGATAAGCCCCACTCACGTCCTGAACGGATATGGTCAAAGACAGAACTGATATTATCTTGTTGGAAAATACCAAAGATACTACGGACACCAGCATTAGCAAGACTGGAAAGTGGGAAGTCAATCAAACGATATTTACCACCAAATGGCAAACTAGCTACTGGACGGTGGTCTGTCAGTGTTGACATATCATGAAAACCAACTGTATTTCCTAAAATGGCTGAATATTTATCAATCTTCATCTGTTGCTACCCCCACTACTTCATTATATCCTACAACTTGTACTTCTTCTGTTCCATCAATTTCGACACCGTCCGAAATAACTGCACCTTCACCAATAATGGCACGTTTGATTTTAGCTCCCTGACCAACAATTGCACCACTCATGATAACTGAATCTACTACTTCTGCCCCTTCGCGAACTTGCGCACCTGTTGAAAGGATAGAATGTTTAACAGTTCCATCTACAAAACAGCCATCAACAACCAAGGAATCTTCCACATGAGCATTTGCCCCAAGGAAGTTTGGTGGTGAAATTAAGTTTCTTGAGTAAATCTTCCATTGACGGTTACGGCTGTCCAAGGCATTCTCTGGAGAAATGTACTCCATATTTGCTTCCCAAAGTGACTCAATGGTACCAACATCTTTCCAGTAGCCATTAAACTCATATGCATAGACACTTTCACCTGACTCAAGGTAATTTGGAATGACATTTTTACCAAAGTCTGACATATCTACATTGCTCTTTTCAGCAGCAACGAGCATATTGCGGAGACGGTGCCAATCAAAGATATAGATTCCCATAGAAGCTTTGGTAGATTTAGGTTGAGCTGGTTTTTCTTCAAATTCAACAATGCGGTTATTGGCATCTGTGTTCATAATACCAAAACGGCTAGCTTCTTTCAGAGGAACATCCAGAACTGCTACTGTCAAACTGGCATTATTATCCTTGTGAGACTGGAGCATATCATCATAATCCATTTTGTAGATATGGTCCCCAGACAGAATCAAGACATACTCAGGATTGACACTGTCGATATAGTCGATATTTTGGTAAATAGCGTGGCTAGTCCCCTCAAACCAACGATTTCCTTCACTTGCAGAATAAGGTTGAAGAATAGAGACACCAGAATTAATACCATCTAACCCCCAACTTGAACCGTTTCCAATATGATTGTTAAGAGCAAGTGGTTGATACTGTGTAATGACTCCAACATTGTGAATCCCTGAGTTGGCACAGTTTGAAAGAGCGAAGTCAATGATACGGTAGCGCCCACCAAATTGCACAGCTGGTTTCGCAAGGTTTTGAGTGAGTTTTCCGAGACGAGTTCCTTGCCCACCGGCAAGAATCAAAGCTAACATTTCATTCTTCATTTTCTACTCCTTTTTGGTTTTTATTTGTGACGGTTTTAGTAGGTTTCAAGCGACGTTTGATTTTCCAAACACTTGCTCCCATAGCCGGTAGGGTAAAGGTTAAGGTCTGCTCATAATCTTTCCATAGTCCTTCTTGCGTTTGAACAGTTTGATTATGTTCTTTCCAAACGCCTCCCCACTCTTCTAACTCAGTATTCCAGACTTCTTCATAAATCCCTGCAACAGGTAGTCCGATTGTAAAATCTTTTCGTTCAACAGGTGCCATATTAAAGACGCAGACTAGCATGTCGCCCTTCTTACCCTTACGGATGAAGGAAAGAACACTCTGGTCTCGATTATCCGCATCAATGATTTCAATACCATCATAGCTGGTATCGACTTCCCACAGACAGCGATGATCTTTGTAAAACTGGTTTAGCTGAGAAGTGAAATACTTCATCTTAGCATTCATTGGATCTTCTAGATTAGACCATTCCAACTGCTCTTCAGATCTCCATTCTAGGAATTGGCCGTATTCACTACCCATGAAGAGCAATTTCTTACCAGGGTGACAAATTTGGTAAGTGTAGATATTGCGCAAGCCTGCAAATTGATTATAGCGATCTCCCCACATCTTGTGCATCATACTCTTCTTGCCATGAACCACTTCGTCATGTGAGAATGGTAAGAGATAATTTTCCTTGAAAACATACATAAAGCTGAAAGTTACCAAATTAAAGTCATACTTACGGTAAATAGGGTCTTCTTCGTAGAATCGGAGGATATCATTCATCCAGCCCATATTCCACTTGTAGTCAAATCCTAGACCACCAAGATCTTTCATTCCCGTAATCTTGGTTGCTGACGAACTTTCTTCTGCGATCATCATCACATCTGGATGTGCTAGTTTAATGACATCATTCAAACGTTGAAGGAAATAATATCCTTCATAGTTGAGATTGCCACCATCTTTATTAGGCGTCCATGGAGCATCATCGTAGTCAAGATAGAGCATATTGCTAACGGCATCCACGCGAATACCATCTAAATGGTAAAAGTCAATCCAAAACTTAATGCTAGAAATCAAGAAGGACTGGACTTCATTTTTTCCAAGGTCAAAATTGAGTGCACCCCAACCGTAATTATGAGCCTTATTATGGTCTTGGTACTCAAAAGTCGGTGTCCCGTCATAATAAGCTAAGGCATCATCATTAATGGTGAAATGACCAGGTACCCAGTCTACAATAACCCCAATATTGTTTAAGTGACATTCCTCAACAAAATCTTGAAACTCTTCAGGACAACCATAGGCATGCTCTAAAGCGAAGTAACCCATAAGCTGATAGCCCCAACTCAAACCGAGAGGGTGAGACATCAAAGGCATAAACTCAATGTGAGTATAGTTCATCTCAACTAGGTAAGGAATGAGTTCATCTTTCAATTGAGCAAAACTATAAGGACTTCCATCTGGATTTCTCTTCCACGATCCAGCATGAACTTCGTAGATATTGACAGGACGTTCAAAGAAAGTCCAACGTTTTCTGCGAGCTAACCAAAGACCATCCTTCCATTTCTTTTCTGGAATCTCTGTTAAAATAGCTCCAGTACCCGGACGTGCCTCATACCGTACAGCCAAAGGATCAATCTTCATCAACTGATGACCATTTGCACGCGTGATATGATACTTATAAATTTGACCTTCTTGAGCAAGAGTAGTAAAGACTTCCCAAACCCCAAATTCATTTCGTTCCATCGGAATTTGATTTTCTACCCAATTGGTGAAATCCCCCACCAAGTGGACAGCCTGAGCATTGGGAGCCCACACACGAAATGTATAACCGTACTCTCCATTCACTTCTTCCCTATGTGCTCCTAGATAATGCTGAAGGTGAAAATTTTCTCCTGTCATAAAGGTGCGCAAAGCTTCTCTTTTATCCATAATACCTCCTCTTTTCTGTAAGCGTTTTCTATAGATTTATTATACTACCTTTTTAGGGAAGATTCAAGTAAATTACGGAATTTGCAAAAAAATCTTTTGAAAGTCTTCAACAAATTCACTGATGTGTTCACTTGTAAATCAAGAAATTTTCAAACAGATTATGAAAACGAATTGTTTTTTTACAATACTATCATAAAGTTCGTCATTTTACTAATAAAATTGTTGTTTTAAAGTAAAAAACAAAATCAGGAAAACAATTTCCTGATTTTACATTTTATTTCACATCAAAAACAATGGATTTGACATTTGTCATCGCTTCAATGCTATATTTAATTCCTTGCACTCCAGCTCCAGAACCTTTGACACCAAGGAATGGGAAATTATCTGGACCACGTTGGGTTTTATTATTAATATGAACTGTACCCACTTCAAGTTTTTCAGCAATTTCAAAGGCCTTTTTGAAATCATTTGTAAAGACTGAGGATTGAAGGCCGAATTCAGATTCGTTAGCAAAGGCAATTGCTTCTTCTACATTAGCCACACGAATAATTGGTAAAACAGGGCCAAATGGCTCTTCCCATGCTACTTTCATATCTTTTGTAACTTGGTCAAAAAGCACTGGCCAGAGAAGATTATCCTCACGTTTGATTGGTGTAAGAGCCTGAGCACCTTTTTCTTGCGCATCCTCAATCAAGCCCCAGATGAAGTCGGCTGAAGCATTGTCAATAACAGGTGTAATATCAGCATTGTCAAATGGATTACCAACTGTTAATTTAGCAACCTCTGCTTGAAGCAAGGTAACTAATTTATCTGCTACACTTTCAAGAACAATGACACGTTTAATGGCCGTGCAACGTTGGCCTGAGTAGCTAAAGGCACCTGCAACAATTTGCTTGGCAGCATGTTCCAAATCTGCATCTTCTAGTACAAGAGCCGCATCTTTTCCGCCAAGTTCCAACATGATAGGACGCATACCAGCTAAACGACCAATACGTTCTCCGATTGGAGTTGAACCTGTAAAGTTGATGAAGTTGACTTCTTTGTGCTCAATGATATAATCCCCAATTTCTGAACCACGACCAGTAATGGTATTGAAAACACCTGCTGGAATCCCTGCTTCTTCAAAGGCTTTAGCCAACAAGAGACCAGAAATGGAACCTTGTGTTGGTGGCTTAAACATAACCACATTCCCTGCAATCAAGGCCGGAGCAATCTTAGATCCAGAAAGGTTGACTGGATAGTTAAAGGGAGCAATAGCTAGCACGACTCCAACCGGCTCACGACGAACAACAGCCAGTTTGTTTTTACTTGCTGCCTCAAAACCACCACCTTCCATTGCTTGTCCAGTGATACGGAGACCTTCCTCAGCAGCATAACGAATCAAGTCTGCTGTACGCACTACTTCTCCAATTGCTGCTTTAATCCCTTTTGCTACTTCTTTGGCAAGGATAGTACCAATTTCTTCCTTATCGCGTTCTAAAATAGCTGCTGTTTTATGCAGATAAGCCGCACGTTCAACTGCTGATAAAGCTCGCCATGCTGGCAGGGCTGCACGCGCAGCTTGCATAGCCTCATCTACTTCTGCTTGGCTCATAGCGGGTACTGTCCCTAATTCTTCTTGATTGATTGGTGAATAAATCGTAATTTCTTTTTCAGATGATTTCCATTCTCCATTTACTAAATTCTGATATCTTGTCAAATTCTCGTCCTCCTGAAAATGATTAAGATATATTTTACCAAATTTTCAGAAAATTACAACCCTTTTTGCAATATTTTTGAGATTATTTTCACAAGCTTGATTTTTCAAACTATTTGAACTCTTTTGTTAAGTAGTCAGTACAAGAAGAAAAGGCTTAGATGAACTAAACCTTTTTCTTGCTATACTATTTTTCATTGACTTTTGTGATTTCTAGTATCAAGATATCCTAGAAATTATACGACATACTTGATAACTTTTGATTTCTTCTACAAGACTTTAAAGACGCTGGCACTGACGCCACTAACCATGTCTTTATCACTTAAATGGCTATTGGTCACCAATAGTTCTAGATTTCCAGCATTTTCAAACTGGAAGTCTTGCCCTTTAGCATTAAATACAACCAGTAAATGGTCTTCACCTTGAATCTCATAGACAATCAAACCACTATGTTCATTTGCTGAATGAACAAAAACATGATGGTAAATTTCATCATAAGTAGGGTAAGAAAAGGCACCGGTTCCTGTCTTCAATCGAATCATCTGACGGATAAACTCAATACTATCTTGACGCTCATTAATCAAGTCCCAGTTCACTTGGTTCACACTGTCTGGAGCATTATAGCTATTCATAGCACGCTCTCTATCATCATGGGTCAACTCACCATTTTCACCAGTCGCAACTAGTTTGGTACGACCAAATTCTTGACCGATTTCCATAAAGGCCATCCCTTGCATGAGTAGGTTCATAGCTGTGGCTGTCTCAACCTTGCGCATGATTTGTTCTGAACTTTGGTCTGGATGAAGAGTTGCCAATAAATCGTGAAGATTGTAATTGTCATGGGCTTCCACATAGTTAAGTACTTGATTTGGATGTGTATAGGTTCCTAATTCACGACTGCCTAGAATTGCTTTGGCAAGAATTGGCTCTGTCGCAGCACCGCTTACAAAACCTGATTTAATTGCACCGTAAACTTCTCCACCTTTAACAGCATCGCGCTGATTGTCATTAAAGAAACCAACATTTGGCATTTCGTAGGCGTTGTCCTTCTTAGCCTTATCATAAGGCGCAAGACCTGTTCCCATATCCCAACCTTCTCCATAAAGGATAATGTTAGGGTCAATTTCATCCAAGCTCTGACGAATCATCTGCATGGTCTTGACATCATGAATCCCCATTAAGTCAAAACGGAAGCCGTCAATATTGTATTCCTGCACCCAGTATAGAAGGGAATCAATCATATACTTGCGGAACATTTCGTGTTCACTGGCTGTTTCATTTCCAACGCCTGTTCCATTCTGGAAGGTACCGTCTGGATTCATACGATAATAGTAATCAGGGACAGTTGTTTGGAAAGGTGCATCAACAACTGAGAAGGTATGGTTATAGACCACATCCATAATGACACCAATTCCCGCATCGTGGTAAGCTTGAACCATGGTCTTCAAATCACGAATGACCTGAGCTGGGTCATCTGGATTAGTTGAAAAACTAGTTTCTGGCGCGTTATAGTTTTGTGGGTCATAACCCCAGTTGTAGGTTACATTCCCATCCTCATCATATTCTTTATGACGGTCTGCAATTGGTTGCAACTGAACATAATTGTAGCCGATCTTCTTGATGTAATCAAAAGCAGTTGACTGGCCATACTGGTTAACCGTTCCAGTCTGAGCAGCACCCAAGAAAGTTCCGCGAAGATGTTCATCCGCACCTGAGGTCGGTGATTTGGTCAAATCACGAATGTGCATTTCACAAATAACTGCCTTACATGGATTTTTCAAACGCCAAGTAGCCTCTGAACCGTGCTTGACCTCGAAGTTTGCAACTTGCTTTTCTTCATGGCTCAGGATAGCTGAACGTTTGCCATCAGGACTGGTCGCGATGGTGTAAGGATCGCGTGTCAGTGTTTGGTGGTGAGGAAATTGGACTTGATACTGATAAGCCTTACCAGTCAAATCTTCCTCAACATCCAAACTCCAGACACCGATTGTATTGTCCTTATGATTATAAGAGTAGCTATTTCCTCTCTCCATATCAAAAGTTTTCCAAACTGGTGCATCATTAGCAGCTGATTCATAAACAACTACCTGCACTTCTGTCGCTGTCGGAGCCCAGAGGACGAAATGTGCCTGATTATCCTCTACACGGCACCCCAATTCCCCTTGGTAGCCCCAATGGTGGTCGAAACTAGCACTATTGATAGCCTTGTCAAAGGCAAAAGGATTTTGATTTTTATAGAAAGGACTGGCAATAGCAGGATTTTCAGAATAATAAATTCTATCATCCCCTTCCAAAATCCAGACCTCTGTTAAGAGAGGATAGTGATTAAAACGGATAGCATACTCTTTACTGGTTTGGCCAGTATGAACCACAAAATTCAAGCTTTCTAAGGGATGAGCACTTGGGTGTTCGAAACTAAATAAAGCACCAAAATAATCTTCTTTGTAGGTTAGCAAATCAATTCGCTGGTCCTGACTTTTTACAAAAGAGCAAGTGTCATATTCTCCATTCTTGCGATGGTAATGAATGCGCATAGGGTAGTTATACATTTTTATTTTTCCTTTTTTTATTTGTTTCTGTTTTACTAATAAATTTTTGACTAATTTTGTCCCGATTAACAAACTAGTTATACTGTCTAAACTCTGGTTTTAAACTATCATTACAGACTTTCTAGCCAAGCTTCATCTCGAACCTCGATACCAAGTTCTTGTGCTTTTTGCAGTTTACTTCCAGCGTCTGCACCTGCCACGACGAGGTCTGTCTTTTTAGAGACACTGCCTGTTACCTTGGCACCAAGACTTTCGAGTTTACTTTTAGCTTCTGAGCGCTTGAGACGTTCCAATTTTCCAGTCAATACCACGGTCAAACCTGACAAGGCCGCATTCGCAACTACTGTCTGACCTTTATAGTCCAGATTGACCCCAGCTTCTTTCAATTCTCTTAGGAGAATTTCAGAGCCTTCTGTAGCAAAGTAAGTCTGAAGACTCTTGGCAATCACACCACCCAGACTTTCAATACTAGCCACTTCCTCTGGATCTGCCTGAGCCAGATTTTCAATTGAATGGAAATGTTGGAGTAACAACTGACTGGCCTTACTGCCGACATGGCGAATTCCCAGACCAAACAAGAGTTTCTCGGCAGAATTTTCCTTAGATGCTTGAATGGCTTGATACAGTTTAGAAGCAGACTTTTCTTTAACCCCCTCTAAAAGGAGGAAATCTTCTTCTTGTAATCGGTAAACATCCGCCACATCCTTGACTAAATTAGCAGCAAAGAGCTTCTCAACAATAGATGGACCAAGGCCTGTGATATTCATAGCATCACGAGAAGCAAAATGAATCAAACCTTCCATGATTTGAGCAGGGCAACGCGGATTGATACAACGGAGGGCCACTTCATCTTCAAAGTGCAACAAGTTAGAGTCACAACTTGGACAGTTTGTAGGGATATCTAGTTTTTCTTCAGAAATCCGCTTGGACTCTACCACTCGTAAAACAGCAGGAATGATGTCACCAGCCTTATAGACGATAACCGTGTCGTCTTTGCGGATATCTTTTTCAGCAATATAATCCACATTGTGCAGGGTCGCACGGCTAACAGTTGTTCCAGCTAGCTGAACAGGGGTCAGATTAGCAGTTGGAGTCACAACACCCGTACGGCCAACTGTCCAATCAACTGAGAGTAGTTGGGCTTCTTTTTCTTCTGCAGGAAACTTGTAGGCTACTGCCCACTTTGGAGCCTTAACGGTAAAACCGAGTTCTTCTTGACCTGCTAGGTCATTGACCTTGATCACTACTCCATCGATATCATAAGGCAGATTGTCCCGTTCCTCTCCTACTTCTTGGATAAAATTCCAGATTTCATCTATGTTTTCAGCGAGAATTCGCTTAGGATTGACCACAAAACCTAGTTGTTCTAGGTGCATTAAGACCTTTTCTTGGCTGTCACGAGTTGACGGACTAGCTTCTTGATAGAGGAAAGTGGCAAGATTACGCTTGGCAACTACTGCTGTATCCAGCTGACGCAGAGTTCCTGCTGCCGCATTACGAGGATTGGCAAATTCAGGTTCTCCATTTTCTTGGCGAGTTTGGTTAACCTGATCAAAAGAAGCGCGTGGCATGTAACATTCCCCACGAACTGTGATATCTAGTTCTTCTGGCAAGGTCAAAGGAATATCCTTGACACGCTTAAGGTTTTCTGTGATATTTTCACCAATAGAACCATCTCCACGCGTTGCCCCAGCAACCAAAATTCCCTTTTCATACGTCAGCGAGATAGATAAACCATCGATTTTCAGCTCACAAATATAGGTAGGATGAGGCACTTCCTTACGAACACGCGCATCAAAAGCTTCAAGCTCCTCACGTGAAAAAGCATCCTGCAAACTATAAAGAGGATACTGATGACTGTATTTTTCAAAACCATCTAAAACCTTGCCACCAACACGATGGGTCGGACTGTCTGCTAATACTTGATCTGGATAGGCAGTCTCCAACTCAACCAACTCACGGTAAAGGCGGTCATACTCACTGTCCGAAACCGACGGATTGTCGCTGGTATAGTACTCAGTCGCATAGCGATTAAGCATTGCGACTAACTCATTCATTCTTTTATTCATAAAACCATTTTACCATAAACTAAGCCCTCCTCACAAACGAGAAGGGCGGAAAAAAACACTTAGATTGGAATTATTTTTAAAACTCAAACAGACTTATATCTCTTTTTTAAAATGAGTTCGTACATAGCCTAGAGCTAAGAAGGATAAGATGACAACTCCTAGTCCTATAATCAAGAAAGAATAAAGATGAACACTTGAAAGCCAGGTCATTAAACCTGTTGCAATTGGCATAAAAAGTATAGCTAAGGTATAAATCGAACTAAGGACTCTGCCCAGATATTCACCTTCAACCTTGGTTTGTACTTGAGTAAAAAAGTGAATATTAAACATCGTCATAAATAGTTCACAAATGAAATTCCCTGAAAAGGCAAGGTAGGATGGGAGGTTGAATCCCATTATCATCACTCCAAGTCCAGTCAGAGCCAATAACAACAAAAGCTTTTCCATACTAGCTTTAATCTTACTAGCTAACAAGGCCCCAACAATAGATCCAATAGCTCCCATTATCAAAATAGTGGCATAGGCACCTTGAACTCCATAGAGCTGATTTGAAAAGGGAAGGAGATAATTAAAGGCTGCGAAGAAAAAATTGACACTTGAAGCCATGACTAACAAAAAGAAGATTTCTTTTTGCTTCACAATATAGTGAACTCCCTCCTTGATATCAGAAAAAATAACTTTGAATGTAAGTTTCTTCTCCCCCAAAGCCTTCTCTTCTTTCTTTGGAAGCAAGGCTACCAAGCCAAAAGCTAGAAAAAAACTAAGAGCATCTAATACCAAGGTAATGCGAAGACTTGCAAATTGTAAAACCAGAAAAGAAAGTACAGGAGAACTCACACTGACAACCTGCAAGACCAACTCCAAACGAGAATTATAGAGGACCAGTTCATCCTTCTCTACCAATTCTGTGATAATGGCCTTATTTGCAGGTCTAGAAAAGGCAAAAGCAATAGCCTGCACAATATTGGCAAAAATCAAAGCCCCAATCATCCAACTGTCATTTCTTATAAAAGAAATAGCCAGACAAAGAATCCCACAAACAAGGTCTGTCATCATTAAAATCTTACGACGAGAAAAACGGTCTGAAATGACTCCACCAAAGGGATTTACGAGAATAGATGTGACGAGTTCAGAAATCTGATACATTCCTAAAACAGTCTGTCCGATAGTCCCCATGGAAGCCAACCAGACACTATTTCCATAATCATAGAGCATATTCCCAATCTTGTTAACAGCTCCACGACTAATCAACTGTACTGCATAGCGATTCATATAAAAACTCCTCTCAAATTTTGAAACTATTGTATCAAAACCGAAAGGAGCTTTTTGTTTTTTCCCTTATTTGGGAAAATTAATCTTTGATAAATTTTTCGTAGTGTTCCTGATAGTAGGCTACTTGTTCAGGAAGACCTAACACATCAAAAATATGCATGGCCTCTTGCATCTGACTACAGCCTTCTGTATACTGTCCTTTTTGGTACAAGGCAAAACCTTTTAGGTAATGTAAAATATTTCGTTCATACAGACTAATGTTTTTGCCAATAATCTTCTCTGTATAAGCCTTGAAATAGCTAGCATTATCAAAAGAAGAATGCTCTAAACAATGCTGGTAACAATTGAGGGCCAAAATCAACACTAATCTCTTATGGCGACCAATCTCTTGGTAAAATTCTTCCCTCTCCATAACTTCTCTACCAATCCGAGTGACATAGTCCACATTGTAGAAACTATAGAGGTTCCCGAAAAGAATCAACTCATACATGGTCCATTCTTCTGTTTTGAAGAGATAATCTGCTACCTTATCCAAATCATCCTGCTTCATATCATAACTAGAATCTCTTTGACAAATCAGACCTTGTAGCAAAATCCAGTTCAGCTCAAAATAAAGGGGAGTCGTCGAACTCTTAGCCTTTTCAAGTTGTTCTATTTGAAGCTTTTGAAAACCTGCAATATCATTTGAATAGTAAAGAGGCACAATTTGTCCCATCATGGCAACATGTTCATGATTATGAAAATTCCTTGCCTTATCCATGAAATTTTCGATTGTGACATGAATGTTATCCAAAAGCTCAAAGAAACGTGAGACTGCTAGGTCAGACTCCCCAAGCTCAAAGCGAGATAACTGAGAAGTTGAACAGGACTCGCCTGCGGCCTCCTTTAAGGAATAATTACCACTTGTCCGAAATTCACGAAATACTTTTCCAAGATGTTCCATCTTTACACCTGCTCTGACAATTCTTCCCACTCAAGCATGGCTTCTTCCTGACGGTGGCTGATTTTGTCCAGTTCAGCCTGCAATTCCATCAGTTTTTCGGCATCGTTTGTCTCCAACATTTGTTCAGAAATGACTTGGCTTTGACTTTCTAACTCTTCGATTTCAGCTTCTAGACTTTCAATTTGTCGCATGAGCTTACGAACTTCTTTTTGACTTTCTTTCTGTGCCTGATAATCATTGACTGGACTTGCTTCTTTTGCTTGATTGCTGGTTGAATCTTCCTCTATCTGACTGACTTCCATTTCAGCCTTTTTATCGACATAATAGTCGTAATCTCCAAGATAGAGAATCGAACCATTTTCAGATAATTCTAAAACATGAGTTGCCACACGATTGATAAAGTAACGGTCGTGGCTGACAAAGAGCAAGGTCCCATCAAAATCAATCAAGGCATTTTCCAACACTTCCTTGCTATCAATATCCAGATGGTTGGTCGGCTCGTCCAGAATCAAGAAGTTGTTGTTTTCCATAGACAATTTAGCCAAAAGCAAACGAGCTTTCTCTCCTCCAGACAGCATACCAACTGATTTTTTAACATCATCTCCTGAAAAAAGAAAGGCACCTAGACGGTTACGGATTTCAACTTCTGGTGTCAGTTTAAAATCATTCCAGAGTTCATCCAGCACCGTATTACTTGCTGTCAACTTACTTTGGGTTTGGTCATAGTAACCAACCTCCACATTGGCGCCAAATCGCTTTTCACCCTTGATAAAAGGAATCTGGTCCACGATTGATTTAATAAAAGTTGACTTGCCGATACCATTGGGACCAACGATAGCAACAGCATTCATCTTACGAAGGTCTAGGTTGATAGGCTCTGACAGTACTTCCCCATCATAGCCAATAGCCACATTTTCAACAGTCAAAACAACATTGCCCGACGTTTTTTCAGACTGGAAGGTCATGTTGGCTGATTTCTTACCAGCTTCAGGCTTGTCCAAACGCTCCATTTTTTCCAGTTGTTTACGACGAGATTGGGCACGTTTGGTCGTCGAAGCTCGGACTAGATTGCGATTGACAAAGTCTTCCAGAGCTGCAATTTCCTTCTGTTGCTTTTCATAGTTTTTTGCCTCAGTAGCTATCTTTTGCTCCCTCAGCTCGACAAAACGAGAGTAGTTGCCAACATAGCGATCCAAAGAATGCTTGGTCAAATCCAGCGTAATCGTTGCAACCTTGTCCAAGAAATAACGGTCGTGGCTGACAATAATGAGAGCACCGCTATAATTTACCAAGTAATTCTCTAGCCAGGCGATGGTTTCGATATCCAAGTGGTTGGTTGGCTCGTCCAAGACCAAGAGATTGGGCTTTTCAAGAAGCATTTTGGCCAGAGCTAAGCGAGTATTTTGACCACCCGAAAGCTCAGCAATTTTCATCTGCCACATAGATTCATCAAACTTGAATCCATTTAAAATCGCTCGAATATCGGCTTCATAGGTAAAGCCACCTGCTTGGCGAAAATTCTCTGATAAGCGATCGTAATCTGACATCAGTTTCTCTAAATCTTCACCAGACTTTTCACCCATCTCCAGCTCCATCTGACGAAGTTGTTTCTCCATCCGACGTAAGTCATCAAATACATGAAGCATCTCATCGTAGATGGTATTTTCAGATTCAAAACGGCTATCTTGGGCTAGGTAAGACAGAGAAATATCTTTTTTCTTATTGATTTCTCCGCTAGTTGGCTCCTCTTCTCCAACCAAAATCTTCAAAAGAGTAGACTTACCTGCTCCATTTTTCCCAACAAGGGCAATCCTATCACGTTCATCAACCTGCAGGTTGATATTATCAAAAAGAACCTCTCCTGCAAATGAACGTTCAATTTTATTAGCTTGTAAAATAATCATACAAGTAGTATAGCATGTTTCCCTAAGGCATTCAAGACTTGATAAACAGGCATATGTCACTACTTTTCTGAAAATTATGCTACCGTTTTACTAAAACGCTAAAAAGTGCTATAATGTGAACGGTTAAAACAATTTACAAAAAGGAGAATTTTAATGTCTTACCAAGAAAATTACCAGAAATGGGTTGATTTTGCGGAGCTTCCTGACTATCTTCGTCAAGATTTGGAAAATATGGACGAAAAAACAAAGGAAGATGCCTTCTATACAAATCTTGAATTTGGTACTGCAGGTATGCGTGGCTTGATTGGTGCTGGTACAAACCGTATCAACATCTACGTTGTTCGTCAAGCTACTGAAGGTTTGGCTCGTTTGATTGAGTCAAAAGGTGGAAACGAAAAAGAACGCGGTGTGGCAATTGCCTACGATAGCCGTCACTTCTCACCTGAGTTTGCCTTTGAATCTGCGGCAGTTCTTGCTAAACACGGCATCAAATCTTATGTATTTGAAAGCCTTCGTCCAACTCCAGAACTATCATTTGCAGTTCGTCACCTCAACTGTTTCGCAGGTATCATGGTCACAGCCAGCCACAACCCTGCACCATTTAACGGATACAAGGTTTACGGTGAAGACGGTGGACAAATGCCTCCACACGACGCGGACGCTTTGACTACTTTTATCCGTGCAATCGAAAATCCATTTGCAGTTGAAATTGCTGATGTGGAAACTGAAAAAGCTTCTGGCTTGATTGAAGTTATCGGCGAAGCTGTCGATGTAGAATACCTCAAAGAAGTCAAAGATGTGAATATCAACCCAGCCTTGATTGAAGAATTCGGTAAAGACATGAAGATTGTCTACACACCACTTCATGGTACTGGTGAAATGTTGGCTCGTCGTGCTCTTGCCCAAGCAGGATTTGACTCAGTTCAAGTCGTTGAAGCGCAAGCAACTGCTGATCCTGACTTCTCAACTGTAAAATCTCCAAACCCAGAAAGCCAAGCAGCCTTTGCCCTTGCTGAAGAACTTGGTCGTCAAGTTGGTGCAGATGTTCTTGTGGCAACTGACCCTGATGCTGACCGTGTTGGTGTTGAAGTTCTTCAAAAAGATGGTAGCTACCTCAACCTTTCAGGTAACCAAATCGGTGCTATCATGGCTAAATACATCTTGGAAGCCCACAAAAACGCTGGAACTCTTCCAGAAAACGCAGCCCTATGTAAATCTATCGTATCAACTGACTTGGTAACGAAGATTGCTGAAAGCTACGGCGCAACCATGTTCAACGTTTTGACTGGTTTCAAATTTATCGCTGAAAAAATCCAAGAATTCGAAGAAAAACACAATCACACTTACATGATGGGATTTGAAGAAAGCTTCGGTTACTTGATTAAACCATTCGTACGTGATAAAGATGCTATCCAAGCCGTTCTTGTCGTTGCTGAACTTGCTGCCTACTACCGTTCACGTGGTTTGACGCTTGCTGATGGTATCGAAGAAATCTACAAAGAGTACGGCTACTACGCTGAAAAGACTATCTCTGTTACTCTTTCTGGTGTTGATGGTGCTGAACAAATCAAAGCAATTATGGCTAAATTCCGTAACAATGCTCCAAAAGAATGGAACACAACAGCTATCACTGTCGTAGAAGACTTCAAGGCTCAAACTGCTACTGCTGCTGACGGAACTGTTACAAACTTGACAACTCCTCCAAGTGATGTGTTGAAATACACACTTGCTGACGGTTCATGGATTGCAGTTCGCCCTTCAGGTACAGAACCAAAAATCAAGTTCTACATTGCAGTTGTAGGTGAAACCAACGAAGAATCACAAGCTAAGATTGCTAACATCGAAGCAGAAATCAATGCTTTTGTAAAATAAAATCCTATAAAAGATGAGACAAACCAATCTCATCTTTTTTTCGTATCAAATCTAAGCAATTTTAGAAACTTTATGGCATACTAGACTTATCAATGAAAGCGAGGTAATCTCATGGAACAATTTTTAGATAATATCAAAGACCTTGAAGTCACTACAGTTGCGCGTGCACAAGAAGCTCTTGATAAAAAAGAAACTGCAACCTTCTTTATCGGTCGCAAAACTTGCCCTTACTGCCGTAAATTCGCAGGTACATTGGCAGGTGTCGTAGCTGAAACTAAAGCCCACATCTACTTCATCAACAGTGAAGAACCAAGCCAACTCAATGAGTTGCAAGCATTCCGCTCACGCTACGGAATCCCAACAGTACCAGGATTTGTTCACATTGCAGATGGCCAAATCAATGTCCGTTGCGACTCTTCAATGTCAGCACAAGAAATCAAAGAATTTGCAGGATTGTAAAAAATCAGCTAACAAGTTTTAAAATCACAAAAACGCATAATGGAGTCAAAGAACGCTTTGTGAAGTACATAGATTTTTAGGATACTACAAAAATGTTGTATCCTTTTTTGTATCCCTTTTTTAAAAACAGGGTCTGCTTTAAGGTCTGTTTGTGACTCCCTTTTTCGCAAAAGAATACCAAGGAATACCAAAGACAAAAATAAAAAACGTTGATTTAACAACGTTTTACCAAGGAATGCAAAAGAATGCAAAGGAATAATGGAGCCGGTGGGAGTCGAACCCACGTCCAAACACCTGCCAACATATTTGTCTACAACCATAGGTTATGTATTATTTTAACAGTCCCTCGACACATAACTCAAGCCTAGAAACTGCGAGTCTATCAATCTCTTATCAAGCCGCTAGACAAGACTTGATCGTATCTCGCTAATAATAAGACCTGTCATTGAACACGAGCAATCCAAATCGGGTCACGCCTGCTGGTTTTTAGGCAGCTAGAGCGTAAGAAGTGTTATTTTTTGCAGTTATATTTAACTGAGCGTTTACGTCGCCACACGAGTCGCAAAATATGCCTCATAATGCCTGTCGAATCCGTAACGACCCCAAAAGACAATAAAACCATTATACCTTATCTAACTCAAAAATGCAAAAAGAAAATCAATTAACTACAAAAGATAGTCTTTCAAAGCTTTAGTCAAAACCTGATAACCAGTAACACTAAGGTGCAGCCCATCAGTTGTATAGTCTTTTTTGAGTTGACCTTCTTGGTCTGTCAAACTATCAAAAACTGGCACAAATTTCACCTGCATGTAGGCAGAAGCAAGCTCTTGATAGGCGTGGTTCCAGTTCTGAATTTTTTCATTCGAGCGGATATAGACTGTCTGCTTGTACTCCTCTCCCTCATTGACTGGCAAAATGGAAAGCAATTTTATCTCTGTCAATGGATAATCGCGAACAATGGATTGAATGATAGCTTCGAGATTATTGAGCACCTCATTCACCGGCACATCTTTTCCGATATCATTTGTCCCAATCAAAAGGACAATTTTATCTACTGCTCCACCGTACAGATGCGCATCTAGATTTTCTAGTAACAGCCCTGTCTGATAACCTCGAATACCTCGATTGACAATCGTCTTTGAAGTACCAAACAACTCCTGCAGAGGATAATATTCGACAATGGAATCCCCAATAAAGAGAATATCTGGCTCTACAACTGAAACCTGATTTAGATGACGATACTTGGTTTGGATTTTTTCTTGTTCCTTTAGTAACCAATTTTCTAATAACTGTACTGCCACTTCATGCTCCTTTTTCTAACCAGTTTTCCAAGACTTGGTAAACTCCTCCTTGGCTGTTGGCTGGGGCTAGAGCAGTCGCCACAGCTTTGGCCTTGTCATCAGCATTTTCCATCGCATAGGCAATTCCAGCCATTTCAAGCATTTCAACATCATTTTCACTGTCACCAAAAGCCATGATTTGTTGGGGGTTCAAGTCCCAACGTTTGAGCAATTCTTCCAAGCCCCATGCTTTATGAATCCCAGCTTGAAGGATATCAATGCAACCATAGCCACTTGATACAGCTCGAACATGGCCATCAAAGAGGTCATTAATCTCTGCCAAGACCGAACTCAAACGCTCCTCACCAACAACCATGCTCATCTTGAGCACACCACCAAAGAGATCAGATGTTAACTCATCCACAAATTGCATCCGTTGGTAGAATTTTTCAATCATTTCTTGAGTCATAAAGCTTTCAAGGTCTGTAAAAATCGTACCTTCTTTGACGAAACCACCCTTCATCCCCGTTACAACAAACTGATCCTGACACGCTCGGCCCTTGAAATGAGCCAAAGCCTTATCGATAATGGCATCATCCCAAGTCTGTGCCTGAATCAATTCATTGTTTTCAAAAATACGAGCACCATTGGCAACAACCAGAGTCACTCGCTCCACCAAATGCTCCAGTAGTTGCCTCATGCGGTGAATTTCATTGCCCGTCGCGATGACAAAACGAATACCCCTTTGATCCAACTGATCTAAAATCTTTTCCAAGCGTGGGAGATTAAGCTGGCCTCTAGTATCCAGCAAGGTCCCATCCATATCTGTCGCAATTACCTTAATCGTCATTTACTTTCCTCTGGATTCAAGCTAATCCCACTTCAATCCCACATGTTCATTCATTTCTTTATAAGCTGTATCAATTCGTTCCTTAGTCGCTTCATCTAACTGGTCACGATGACTACCACCCTCGATAAAATCTTCTAAGATGTAGGTTTGGTAAAGGAAGAGTGGATAACCTTCTGGAGAATAGGTTCCTTTTGGTGTACGGTTTACCCAAGAAGGATGCGCTTTGGCAGTTTCGATTGTCGTCTTACCGGCTTTTTTCTTAATGGTCACATCCATGAGCACGCCACGTTCAGTCCACTTAGCATTTTCTACCCCTTCCATGGTCTCAATTCGTTGATTTGAAATGAAGTTCCCCATTGAATAGATAATGAGTTTCTTGTCCCCATCTTTTTCAACAATTTCAGACGGTTCAACTACGTGTGGATGCCCTCCAAAGATAATATCTGCTCCCCAATCAATCATCTTGTGATAAAGAGCTTTTTGCTCTTCAGTCGGTTCTATGCGATACTCAACACCCATTTGTGGCATGATAATAGTGATATCTGCTTCCTTTTCCGCCCGTTCAATTTCAGACTTCATTTTATTCTCATCTAAATCTGAAAGATAGTGATTATAATCCTCTTGAGAAATATTTTGCTCAATTCCATTAAATCCATAAGAATAAGCCAAAAGTGCAACCTTGATACCATTCACTTCCTTAATGACCAGCGGAGCCTTATCACGTGGCTCGTGCGTATAAACTCCGATTGGAGTGATTCCAGCCTTCTCAATAATATCGGCCGTTGAAATAACCCCCTCAATTTGCGAATCCAAAATATGATTATGAGCTAAATCCAGCACATGATAACCTGCATCCTTAATGGCATCCATAACTTCAGCAGGAGCATTAAAGAGAGGATAACCCGCTAAATAATGATCCTTATTAATGGTTCCTTCAAAGTCACCAATAGCTAAGTCTGCTTGCTTAAGCCAAGGAGTAACATACTCAAAATTCTCATGAAAATCATACGTTCCATCATCCTTTTTTGCTGAAAAGTAAAGAATATCATGATAAAGCAAATCACCATGAGCCATAATTCTAGCAGTTTTTTCCTCTTCCTGCTCCTGAGACTTTTTCTTAGTTCCTTCTTGAGAAATAGTATCTCGTTTTTGACTGGTCATAGGCATGCCTTGGAAGCTTTCAAACAACAAGACCAAGCCCATTGATAAAGCAACTGCTAGCAAGAGTACCGCCACAAATCCCTTGTTGCTCCACTTACGATAACGTCTAAAAAAGTTGACTAAACCTTTCACAAAACGAAAAACAGGTCCACGTTTATGTCTCTCTTGTCTTCTTTGCATCTTTATTTTCCCTACTTTCTAATGCAAGCCTTTTCTTTTTATTATAACACAGATAAGTATTTCTTTCACAATTGAATCGAACCTAAAAGGCATTTTCTATAAAAGCTCGATGCCGTAATGCTTTCAATCCTTGTCATTTTGTGATATCATGTAGAAGTAATGAAAGGAGAGAAAATGTCTGCAATAGAACGTATTACAAAAGCTGCTCACTTAATTGATATGAAAGATATTATCCGCGAAGGGAACCCAACTCTACGAGCGGTTGCGGAGGAAGTTACTTTCCCCTTGTCTGATCAGGAAATCATCCTTGGCGAAAAGATGATGCAATTCCTCAAACATTCCCAAGATCCTGTCATGGCTGAAAAGATGGGGCTACGCGGTGGAGTTGGACTTGCTGCTCCTCAATTGGATATCTCAAAACGCATTATCGCTGTTTTAGTACCAAATATTGTTGAAGAAGGAGAAACTCCAGAGGAAGCCTACGATTTGCAAGCCATTATGTACAATCCAAAAATCGTCTCTCACTCTGTTCAAGACGCTGCTCTTGGTGAAGGAGAAGGTTGTCTGTCTGTTGACCGCAACGTACCTGGCTATGTTGTTCGCCATGCCCGCGTTACTGTTGACTACTTTGACAAGGATGGAGAAAAACACCGTATCAAACTCAAAGGCTACAACTCCATCGTTGTTCAGCATGAAATTGACCACATTAACGGAATCATGTTTTACGATCGTATCAATGAAAAAGACCCATTTGCAGTTAAAGATGGTTTACTAATTCTAGAATAAAGAAAATCCCGTTGCAAGACGGGGTTTTGTGTTATAATAGAGGCATGAAAACAAATGATATTGTCTATGGCGTTCACGCCGTTACCGAAGCCCTCCTTGCAAACACAGGAAACAAACTTTACCTCCAAGAAGATCTCCGAGGTAAGAATGTTGAGAAAGTCAAAGAACTGGCTACAGAAAAGAAGGTGTCCATTTCTTGGACTTCAAAAAAATCTCTCTCTGAGATGACTGAAGGTGCTGTCCACCAAGGTTTTGTTCTACGAGTATCTGAATTTGCCTATAGCGAATTAGAACACATCCTAGCAAAAACACGCCAAGAAGAAAATCCACTTCTGTTGATTCTGGATGGCTTAACTGACCCTCACAACCTAGGCTCCATCCTGAGAACGGCCGATGCGACCAACGTTTCAGGTGTCATCATTCCCAAACACCGTGCTGTCGGAGTTACTCCTGTCGTTGCCAAAACGGCCACAGGTGCTATTGAACACGTTCCCATTGCACGAGTGACCAACCTAAGCCAAACTCTAGACAAACTCAAGGATGAAGGCTTCTGGACCTTTGGAACAGATATGAATGGGACTCCTTGCCATAAGTGGAATACAAAAGGGAAAATCGCCCTCATCATCGGAAATGAAGGCAAAGGCATCTCTAGCAACATCAAAAAACAGGTCGACGAGATGATTACCATTCCGATGAATGGACATGTTCAAAGTCTCAATGCCAGTGTTGCTGCGGCTATTCTCATGTACGAAGTTTTCCGAAATAGACTATAAAAGCGGCTGGACAAAAACTAACTTCTAACTAAAAGCACACAGTGATTTTTAAATAACTGATCTGTAGATTGAATTCTTGGACAATTTTGTAAACTCCATGCTGATTAAGATGAATCCTAGCTCTACTACGCTGGCCTACTTGTCTCTAACACACACTCTGAGCTCACCAAAAATATTCTCTAATTTTCGAAAAACGAGATCAGTTGCCCTCCTCCATTTGACATAGATGCTAGATTCTTCTTCGATATATCATGTGTTCTGAACGAAGTTTCCTAAAGAAATTCTAATACTCAATGAAAATCAAAGAGCAAACTAGGAAGCTAGCCGCAGGCTGGACTTAAGTACGGCAAGGCGAATCTGATGCGGTTTGAAGAGATTTTCGAAGAATATAAGTTGTATCATAACAAATTGATTTCTGAGTTCCTTATATAAGAAAATGAGCATCTCCAACTACGAGAATGCTCATTTTTTAGGATTGTATAGGCAAATTTTTACATATGTTTTAAACGTTCAATCCGTTCTGAGATAGGTGGGTGGGTATAAAAGAGTTTTTGGAATCCTCCACCTTTCTTGGGATCATTGATATAAAGTGCACTGCTGGCATCATCGACAGGACGACTCATCGGTTTACTATTATCCAACTTACGTAGAGCATTCATCATCCCTTGAGGATTGCGGGTCAACTCGACACTGGAAGCATCAGCTAGAAATTCCCTCTGACGAGAAATAGCTAGTTGCACCAAGGTTGCAGCGAGAGGTGCCAGCACAATTGCAAGTAGGGAAACCACTAGCATAATGATTTCAAGACCATTTCCATCTCTATCATCGTCACTTCGTCTGCGACCTGCACCACCCCACCACATCATACGACCTGCCATACTAGAAAGCATAGTGATAGCACTGGCAAGGGCAACGGCAATAGTCGAAATTCTAATATCGTAGTTACGAATATGACTGACTTCATGTCCCATAACAGCTTCTAGTTCTTCACGATTCATAATAGCTAGGAGACCTGAAGTCGCAGCAACCGCCGCATTTTGAGGATTAGAACCTGTCGCAAAGGCATTTAAGGCTGGATCATCAATGATGAAAACACGGGGCATAGGAATCTGAGCCACCATAGCCATATCTTCCACTACATGGTAGAGGTCTGGTGCCATTTGCTCATCAACCTCACGCGCTCCATTCATTGACATGACAATCTCTGTCGATTGAAAAATCATGGACAAGGCATAGATAAAGCCAATAATCAGTGCGATAACCAAACCGCCGAGCCCAGACCGCATAAAGAGGTAACCAACCGCATAGCCAACAAGAGCTAAGAGTAGGAAAAATACCAGCAACAAAATCCACGTTTTTCGTTTATTGCTTGCAATTTGATCAAACAACATTTTAGTCACCTAAACCGCTAAAATCAACTTTAGGAACTGCCTTTTCCTCTTCTGGTGTTTGAAGGAAATCTGCTGCTTTAAATCCAAACATTCCAGCGATAATATTGCTTGGGAAAGTTTCTAATTTTACATTGTAGTTGCTGACAACACTGTTGTAAAGTTGACGAGAGTATGAAATTTTATTTTCTGTGTTTGTCAACTCCTCTTGCAATTTAACAAAGTTGGCACTAGCTTTCAAATCTGGATAGCTTTCTGCAACAGCAAAAATACCTGAAACCTGACGAGTGAGGGCATCACTAGCTTTCATAGCTTCTGCTGGTGAAGTCGCTGCAGCAACTTGATTGCGAAGTTCTGCCACCTTTTCAAGGGTAGAACCTTCATATTTAGCATAACCTTTTACAGTTTCAATCAAGTTTGGCAAGAGGTCATTTCGACGTTTCAACTGAACATCAATCTGACTCCAAGCCTCCTTTGTTTGCATACGATTCTTAACCAAACCGTTATAGCTAACAATCACAAAAATAACAACAAGAGCTAAAACTCCAAGAATAATCCAAGTCATTATATAAGTCCTTTCTGTTTTTAGATTAGTACCAGTATATCAAATTTTTAATGATTGTGGTAAAATAAGATGATACTAAAGAAGGAAATAACTATGAAACCAGAAACATTTTACAATTTGCTTGCCAAGCAAAATCTTCCACTTTCGGATCAGCAAAAAAAACAATTTGAACGTTATTTTGAGCTCTTGGTTGAGTGGAATGAAAAGATTAATTTGACGGCTATTACGGACAAAGAAGAAGTTTATCTCAAACATTTTTACGATTCGATTGCACCTATTCTTCAAGGTTTGATTCCCAATGAAACTATCAAACTTCTTGATATTGGAGCTGGAGCGGGATTTCCTAGTCTACCAATGAAAATACTCTATCCTCAGTTAGATGTGACTATCATTGATTCACTCAATAAGCGCATTAACTTCCTCCAACTCTTGGCTCAAGAACTGGATTTGCACGATGTCCATTTCTACCATGGACGTGCAGAAGACTTTGCCCAAGACAAGAACTTCCGTGCTCAATATGATTTTGTAACGGCTCGTGCGGTTGCCCGCATGCAGGTTTTGTCTGAATTGACTATTCCCTACCTTAAGGTTAGCGGAAAACTATTGGCACTCAAGGCCAGCAATGCGCCTGAGGAGTTATTAGAAGCTAAGAATGCCCTCAACCTCCTTTTTAGTAAGGTCGAAGACAATCTCAGCTACGCCTTACCTAATGGAGATCCGCGTTATATCACAGTGGTGGAAAAGAAAAAAGAAACGCCAAATAAATATCCACGTAAGGCTGGCATGCCCAATAAACGCCCGCTTTAATCTTTTTAGTAAAAAAATATTTACAAAATTTGTAATTTTTGCTATACTATCAAAAGCAAAGGTTTTTAATGTCATCCCGTGAGGTGACGAAGACGCAGAAATATTTAAAACTCTTTAAAGTCTAGATTTTAAAGAAGTCTTACTCTGAGGGCCTATTGCTGTAAAATAATGGGCTCTTTTTTGATGCCCAAAAGTGAGGTTTATATGAAACAAGAATCAACTGTTGATTTGTTACTAGACGTTGACCAACGTCCTTCGGCTGGCAAAGGAATTCTCCTTAGTTTCCAACACGTTTTCGCTATGTTTGGGGCGACCATCTTGGTACCATTGATTTTGGGAATGCCTGTATCTGTTGCCCTTTTTGCTTCAGGTGTTGGAACACTCATCTACATGATTTCAACTGGTTTTAAAGTTCCAGTTTATCTAGGTTCTTCATTTGCCTTTATCACAGCTATGTCGCTAGCTATGAAGGAACTAGGAGGGGATGTATCAGCTGCACAAACAGGGGTTATCCTTACAGGTTTTATCTATGTCCTTGTGGCTGCAAGTGTTCGTTTTGCGGGCACAAAATGGATTGATAAACTCTTACCACCAATCATCATCGGACCTATGATCATCGTTATCGGTCTTGGACTTGCAGGTTCAGCTGTTACCAATGCGGGGCTTGTAGCTGATGGAAATTGGAAAAATGCTCTTGTAGCAGTTGTTACTTTCTTGATTGCTGCCTTTATCAATACTAAAGGAAAGGGCTTCCTACGAATCATTCCATTCCTCTTTGCTATTATCGGTGGTTACCTCTTCGCACTAACCCTTGGCTTGGTTGATTTTACACCAGTTCTTAAAGCTAACTGGTTCGAGATTCCTGGTTTCTACTTGCCATTTAGCACTGGTGGTGCCTTTAAAGAATACAATCTTTACTTTGGTCCAGAAACCATCGCTATCTTGCCAATCGCTATCGTAACAATTTCTGAACATATCGGAGACCATACTGTTTTGGGTCAAATCTGTGGCCGTCAATTCTTGAAAGAACCAGGTCTTCACCGTACTCTTCTTGGTGACGGTATCGCAACTTCAGTTTCTGCCTTCCTTGGTGGACCAGCCAATACAACTTACGGAGAAAATACAGGGGTTATCGGTATGACTCGTATCGCTTCTGTCTCAGTTATCCGTAACGCTGCCTTTATCGCGATTGCCCTTAGCTTCCTTGGTAAATTCACTGCCTTGATTTCAACCATTCCAAATGCTGTACTTGGTGGTATGTCAATCCTTCTCTATGGAGTTATCGCCAGCAACGGTTTGAAAGTCTTGATTAAAGAACGTGTTGATTTTGCTCAAATGCGTAACCTAATCATCGCAAGTGCTATGTTGGTCCTTGGACTTGGAGGAGCTATCCTTAAACTCGGTCCAGTTACCCTTTCAGGTACTGCCCTATCAGCCATGACAGGAATCATCTTGAACTTGATCTTACCATACGAAAATAAAGATTAAGAGACTTGACACAGAAAGAGAATAAACAAAAACGAGTTTCTCTTTACTAACCCCAAAAAGTTGCACAAATAATTATTGAAAGGATTTAGTTCTGTACTGCACAGGACTAAGTCCTTTTATAATAAAATGAAGCAAAACAGTACATAATGTGGTATCGTCAATTGAAACAAGGACAAGATAAAAGAGCCTCAAAAAAAGGTATTGCAACTTGCCAATACCTTTTTTGAGGTGCTTTTTGAAAGCCATCAAATGATGACTTTTCAGAGGGAGCAAAAAACTGTTCCCTTTATATTCTAAACATTTAAATGTCTTTTTTAAACAGTTGGTTAAAGAAACCGTCTGTATTTTTAAGAAGGGCTTTGAATACCTTAGATTTAAGAGCTACAGTATGAGAGAAGTCATCTGTTTTTTCCAAATCTTCTTCGACTGCTTTATCAAATAAAGGCCTTAACTCATCATAGTTACTGATATGGACGCCATCAATATCGATACCTTCAAAGCCTTTCTTAGCTTTAGCAAGAACCTCCTCGTACCAATGTCTCTTCCACTCTTCAAGTGTCTTGAACTTGTCTCCAGATACTTTCTTGATGATAAAATCATCTCCTAATAAGCTATTATTTTGTCTATTAGCTTCATCTTGATATTTGCTAGAGACATATCCAATGAATCCATTTGCATATCCAAAGTAACCCCACATACGAAAAGCATTGTGTTTAAATGATAATGAACCAGGAGCACCTTTGCTTGTATTACCACCATAAATACCAGCCATCATATTGACATTTACGTAAGCTGAGTTTGGTGTAAAATCTTCTGGTCTATAACGTCCATTACCTGGATTTCCATGTTTTGTCATGAAGTTATTATCCACTAAATCATTGACGCTAGATAAAGTCATTACCTTTTCTTCATCTTTCAAATCACGGACACTATCCCATTGGTTTGGACCTAAAAGATCATTATACTGAATCTTAAAGCGCATTTCTTTGTCAATCTTCTTGAACCACTTACTATTGTCTCCTTTAATTTTAGGAAGTACAGCATCAGCTTCTACATGATCAAGCAACATCATAGCTTCATTGTAGTTTCTCATGTAGCGGTCAATGTCATCACGTGTCTTTAATTTGTCAGGATCTGGGTTGTACCATTGGTTACCATCATTTGGACGATGGTAAGCCATGTTAATTCCAAGTGCGCCGTATTCACCATTAGTCGTTGAGCTGTCAGGTGTTTGCAGCATACCTTGTGCATAGGCTTCAACGTCTGTACCTTGACGATGCTTATGACCACCGAAGTAAAGCATTCTATCGTTTACGTGTGTTGTTTCGTGAGTAAAGGCTGAAATACCAAATGGGCTAATCATATCCGTCACCATAAACAAGACCTTGTCATCATTATTTGGATTAGGGAATATTGAGGCCATAGCGCCCATACGCCAGTCTCTATCATGGTGTCGCCATGTTGGACCATATAATTCACGAATTGGAGCTATAGGGTTACCTTTACTGTCAAATCCTCGACGACCTACAGGAGAACCATTGTAGGTCTGGTTATCCCAAACTGGTGTCGGTACCATATTTTGACTCTTAAGAAGTCTATCACGAACATTAGATAATGATAAACGTGACCAGAAATCTAAATAAGTTTGTTGAGCATGTGCAACTTCATCAATCTTAGTTTTGAACTCATTACGAGCTTCTTCTGTATGTTTTCCATATTTCTCAAATGAACTGTACGCCATCGTGTTATATGTTGAAATTAAGAACATATGTGCATCTTTAAGCGTTAGAAGTGGTAAAATCATACGACCATGAACACCGTTATCTAAACCATCAAAGACTCTATGACGTTTATTGACAAAGTCAGGATTTGTAGTTTTAGGTTCTGAAACATAAACATTCTTAGCTGAGTGGATAAACCAATCATTGATGTCTTTATCCTCTGTAAACAAACGCATGTTGTATTCTAGGAAGTTACGAAGACTACCTTTACCAGTATTACTTGCAATGATTTCACGATAAGCATCCTGAGTTCGGTCACCCTTTAAGTTCTTCTCGCTAGACCCGATGTTAATCAAGCGATCTAACACACTTGGTGTTTTACCGTAGAAGTCAGGTTTAAATATCATAATGTCTTTGATACTCATACTGTTGTCAGTATACTTAATGTTATAGTAACGGTTCAAGTAAGATAGAGCCATCATAATTTTCGCTTTATTATCGTCAATTTTCTTCACAAGTGCTTTCATCGCAGCTTCGTCACTATTCAATTGATGATCTTCATTTTCGACTAAAGCTTTCACAAATTTATCAAGATTGTCTTTGACGTCAGTAAAGCTTTCTTCTAGATACAAATCAGCTGGATTTCCAATAATTTTACGAACATCTTGCGAATCGTATGTGACTGAAGATAACTTCTCTTTCACATCTGCAATCAGTTTGTCTCGATTTTTAACAACCATATTTGGTGTATAGACAACATCACCAAGACCAGATACGCTATATTCACGCACTTGTTGGACTTTAGAATCCTTGAGTGTGACCCCCATTTCTTCTTTTGTACCATCTGCATAGTGAATCATTATTTTATCGATATCCGATAAATCGGTCACGAATTGACCATCCTTCATTCCCGTAACAGAAAGGACTTCTTTCTTAGCTAAGTTTGAATCTTCTGCAAGTTTGTTACCTTGGTTGACAATCCATTCTTTATTATAAAATGGTTGAAGTTTCTCAATATTACGATAAGCCCGATCTCGATCTACTTTATAGTCTTGGGTTGACTTATATTCATCTTCTCTTCTGGTTAAACGATTTAAGCGATTGACCACAGGTTCGTTGATTTCGTATTTGTCAGCAGTAATATTAAAGGCTGCAATTCTCTTGTTAGCTTCATCTTGACTAATTTCTTTAATTTTGTCACGAGAACGTTTGTATGAATGCTTACCTGAACTGACACCTTTGACAACAAAGTTACGCTCTAACCATCCATTTGTGAAATAACCACCATCGTAGTCCAAATCTGAAGAACCAAAGAACTCTTCACCATTTTCAACTCTCATCATTGAAATATTATCTTCCAGTTTACCGAAAGGAAGATTGCTATTGATAAATCCACCTGTTTCAAGCAAAACTTTAGTCTTAATGGTTCCTTTGGTGACTGATTTACGAATTGAACCGTATTTACCAATTCCCATAGAGTCGTTGCCATTATCTGTTTTAGCAACTAAACCACCTATACGGGCTCTGTTAGCAACAATATCAGCCTCGACATATGCTTTTGCAACATTACCTCTCCAAATCTCACCGGCAATACCAGCCATATATTGACCTTTATCACCAACACCCGTGAGTTTACCGATGAAGGCTACATTTGTCAACTGACCACCACTATCGATTTTATTGACGATACCCGCAATATTGTTATTAGCAACTACACTACCAGTTACCTTAACATCTTCAACAGTTGCATTTTTCACCATATTGGCAACAGGTGCTATTCCGTCAGCCCAAGGCATATTGATATCCACATTACCTAAATTAATATTTTTCACAGAACCATTTTCAACACGGTCAAATAAGGGACGGGCAATGTTATGAATTGTATATTGTTTACCATCAACACTTGATAGATGTCCCTTAAACGTACCTGGAACATATTGTTTGTTAGGTGTTGGTACATTCGTTGCATTCAAATCTGCTCCGATTTTAAATGTACCATTTTTATTAACATTCATAGCCTCTACTAAATCTTTAAAGTTATAGTAGACATTATCTTCTTTAGGTTGGGGTTTTTCTATATAATAAACATACTTATTGCGCGCCTTAGATGGATCAATGTGTTGAATCAAATCTTGAGCTTCAGCAGTGATTTTATAAAGTTTCTTACCTTCTTCAGTCACTTCTTCAATTTTATCAACTGCTAAACGTGTTACTTTATTATCACGACTAGTGATTTTTAAGTACATTTTCTTCACATCTTCATCAGAAGGTTTTTCGCTCATGAAATCACTTGGTGTTTCAGTACCATCATCATTCACCTTCACTAAATTAGTAGATGAAATATTTTTAATTTCGACCTTTTTCAACTCCAAACGCAAAGGTTTTTCATCCAGTTTAGATGTTTCATCACCTTCACCACGGTTGTAAGTCATTGTTGTTGCAATTTTATAATCTTTGAATAAATCCAAACCTTGAATAGCGTCTGTCAATTTTTCTTTAGATAAATCAACTCGCTTAACAACAGTGTCCCCATCTTTAATCTCAGCTATAATGCTCTTGATTTCAGCATTACCTGTATTTTCAAGAGTGTAATCCAATTTAGCTGAACGATCCATCGCATCTTCTGTAACCTTATCTAAAGTCAAAGTTGGAGCAACTTTTGACGTATATTCTGGCAACTCAGCTTGAACTTCTGGTTCTCCCTTTTCTGTGACTACTGCTTCGGGTAAGGCTGGCTGAACTGCGGGTTCCCCTTTATCAGTCACAACAGCTTCTGGTAACGCTGGTTGAACTTCAGGTTCCCCTTTCTCAGTCACAACAGCTTCCGGCAACGCTGGTTGAACTTCAGGTTCCCCTTTATCAGTCACAACAGCTTCGGGTAAGGCTGGTTGAACTTCAGGTTCCCCTTTCTCAGTCACAACAGCTTCTGGTAAGGCCGGTTGTACTTCTGGTTCGCCTTTGTCAGTTACAACAGCTTCCGGTAAGGATGGTTGAACTGCGGGTTCTCCCTTTTCTGTAACTACTGCTTCGGGTAACGCTGGCTGAACTTCTGGTTCCCCTTTATCAGTTACAACAGCTTCTGGTAACGCTGGTTGAACTTCTGGTTTTCCTTTGTCAGTTACAACAGCTTCGGGTAATGCCGGTTGAACTGTTGGCTCTACAAGGTTTGTACCTATTGGTTGCGTATAGTCAGGCTTCTCTGCTTTAGGAGCCTCGTCTGGAACAGTACCTACAGGTTCAGTGTATGCTGGTTTTTCATGAACTGCTGGCTCTACAAGGTTTGTACCTATTGGTTGCGTATAGTCAGTTTTTTCTACTTTAGGAGCCTCGTCTGGGACTGTACTTACAGGCTCAGTGTATGCTGGTTTTTCATGAACTGCTGGTTCAACTAAATTACCGCCAATTGGACCTGTATATTCAGGTTTCTCATGAACTGCTGGCTCTACAAGGTTTGTACCTATTGGTTGCGTATAGTCAGGCTTCTCTGCTTTAGGAGTCTCGTCTGGAACAGTACCTACAGGTTCAGTGTATGCTGGTTTTTCATGAACTTCTGACTCTACAAGATTTGCACCTATTGGTTGCGTATAGTCAGGTTTTTCTACTTTAGGCGCCTCGTCTGGGACTGTACTTACAGGCTCAGTGTATTTAGGTTTCTCAGCTTTAGGCGCTTCATTAGGGATACTTTCCTGAGTTTCAGATACTGGAACATTTTTTGTCCTCTCATCCTTATGTTGAATTTCTGAAATTGCATTATCATTAAGGGGTAAGTATCCAATATAACGATATCCAGCAATTTGAACTACTCCTTCATTACTTGGAGCTTTCAAAGGATTGCTTATATCGAGAGCTTGCATACTAGAAAGACTAATCAGTCCGATAGTAGTAACTAAGAACAGACTAGCAACTTTTTTCTTTTTATGAACTAAAAGAACTAAACTCCCAATAGCTAATAGACCTAAAGCTGTAAGCACAGAAGTCGATGAACCTGTTGCAGGAAGAGCTTCCTGCTGATAAATAAGAGCATAACTTGCTTCATTATCAGTAGGAATTCCTGCCTGAATCTTGCTTTGTTCTTCCTTTGTAAGAGCGCTTTTTTCAACATAATGATAGGTAGAAGCATGGATGACTGACGGTGCAACCAAGACACTTCCGAGTAACACCGAACCAACAATCCCACAGATTTTTCGGATCGAAAATCGTTCTTTTTTAAATAATGACAAGCGTAATCACCTTCTTTAATTTTATTTCCTAACAGTAAACACTATTTTTTATTTTCAAAAATTGAACTTCTAAAATCATCAGTTTGGTCAAGATAAGCTTTAAAGATTGCTCTCTTCAACTTATGAACTGCACTGTCTGTTTCTGGATTATAGTTATTCCAATGAGGAGTTTCTGTATCCTTGCGGACAGCTTCATTCATTAGTTGTTGCAACTCATCTATATTGCTTGTAGTTTTGGTTGCAAAGCTTGTCCATGATTTACTTGTATCATTAAAGGTAACTTTATTCAATTTGCTGAATTTTTCTTGTCGCTCTTTATACATGGCCTTTTTAAAATCACTCCAAGTGTCGTATTGACCATTAAATAATTTTTGAAGTACTAATTTATCTGTTACCAATCCTTTAGTCTTACCATATGAGGTAATCGTTTTATTATTTGCCCTAGCATCGGGTTCAAATTGATTTGAAATATATGGCACCATACCATCTTTAAATCCTTTAGCAGCTAATAGTTCATAGGCCATACGACGTCCCATCAGGTCACCTGGCGTTCCGTCATCATTACTTAATGCTGCATAAATCGGCGCAAATAATTTAATAGTGAAGTAGCCATTTCTTTCGTATTCACCTAAGGCATATTCCCTAGACGAAATAATATTATTCTCAATCAAATCATTAAATGAATGTAATTTTTCAGCTTCTTCTGCGGTTAAATCTCTGACAACATTTGTTGCGTAGACATTATTTCCATCTGGATCCTTAACAAATTTATTCTCGATTTTTCTTAGAGTATTCATTTTTTCGTAAACACTCAATTTATTCACAACAGACTGCCCTTCAAGATATTCCAACATATAAACAACATCAAACATATTGTGGACATATTGCTTCAAATCATCAGAGTTTTTAAATCTCGTAGTTGGATCGAGTATTTGTAATCGTTCTCCTTCTTTACTATCCGATTTTAAATGTTTCAAGATCGAGTTGATGGTGATGGTTGCGTCGTTTGGATGGTCTGGTGCTTGTAATAAGCCTTTTGCAAAGAACTCTGGTCCCAAGCCACTTCTTCGACCATAGCCACCAAGATAGATGTCCTGATCTGAGTCATGCGTCATCTCATGTGTATATGTGATAGCTCCATCCTTATCTAACATACGATAACCCATATAATAAACGGCGTCACCGGTAGCATAAGCACCGTGTCCATTATGACCAACTTTATTTCCAACAGGTCCAAAGAAATGTTTCATTGCAGGATTTGGACTATCAAAATCTGATACTGTTTGGGCTTTTCCATTGGTATGATCATCTCCAAATTTATAGGCATCATAAAGCAAGATATTTCGGTAAAGCTTCTCACGCCCTTCCTTATCTAGAATACGATACCAATAATCGTAGTGATCTCGTTGACGTTCGGCAGTTTCGTGAGCGCTCTTTTCAACAAAGTTATTTAGATCACCATTTGCTTGATGCTCTTTATTACGGTAACGATCATAAGCACCAAAGCCTAGGCTAGAGATAGTTGAAATGACAAATACGGATCTTTCTGGCAAGGTTAGTAGAGGCAGTACCATGTTACGGTATTTCCAACTGTCGCTAGTGATTCGATCATAAACACCAATAGAATACTTGCTGCCAACTTTTTCCTGATTAGCCCTCACTTCTGGAATATTAGATTTTTCTTCAACGATTAAGGCTTTTGTCTGTGATTTAAACCATTCATTGTTGCTTGTGTTTGGTAGAAAGACTTTTCGGTAATTTTCAAGCGTGTTAAATAAATCTTTCGTTCCATGATGGCTAGCTAAACTAATAGCATAAGTATCAACGTTGTTCTTGGCAAGAAGATTATTAAATCCTGATTTACCTAACTCTATTAAGGTATCTAACGGAGAAGCATTTCCTTTGCCAAAGAAATCTAGATGGTACATTACAAGGTCTTTTGCACTCACTTTATCATAACTAAAGTTATACCAGCGTTCTAGATAGCTCATACCAAGTAGTAAAGCTTCCTTGTTACGCTTGATTTTATCTACAATATAACCCGTCATCACTTGATTGTTTTCCACTAGAGCAGCATCCGCAGACAAGAGTTTTTTTAGACTTTCTTCAAGATGATCCTTCGTTTTAGCAAACTGGTCTTCTAGATATAGCTCGGTTAACTTAACTTCTGGAGAAATACCAAGTGTGTTTCTGATAGCTTCTGAATCGTAGGCAACCTGCTGTAATTTAGGTAAAACTTGATTGATGATAGAGGTTTGGTCATACAAGAATTGGTTAGGAGTATAGAGAAGACCTGTATCTCCTAGGCTATATTCTGCTAGCTTGGCAAAATCAGTCTGATACTTGAGATCAAGCTTCTCAGATGAATGGTCCTTGTAGTGCAGCAAGAGTTTGTTTGCAGTCTGTTTGTTAGAAACAATATCTGTGATTACTTGATCATCCTTCATCATAACTGCAGACAAGAGTTCTTTTTGATATAAGTTACTGCTTTCTTTTACCAGATTTCCATATTTGACGATGGTTGCTTTATTGTAGAAAGGTAGCAATTTTTCAATGTTCTTATAGGCTAAAACGCGCTTATCTTGATAATTTGCTACCTTAGAAAAATCACTTTCTTTATTGCCACTTGTTGAAAGGGGCTCCACTGTTGGTGGGGTGAGAGGATTGATTTCTGCTTTCTTGCTTGCAATTTGAGAATCATCTAGCATCTTTCCTCTTTCTTCAAAGGATTCCTTGCTGACGACTTCATCGTTTTCCAAGGCAACTTTGATAACTCTATTAGCTTTATTGCTGAATGTAGCTGTCACCTTCATATTGTTATAGTGGTAAGCGGTGATGGCGTTCCCGTTTGTTACATTGACATCGCTAAGAACATTGGTCAAGCTTCCAGCATGCTGTTCCTTACCAGAAGTTCGATCCCATAAATAGCCTGCTACACCAGCGACTTCTCCGAACTGTTTGACATTATTAATATCTCCCTCAGCATAACTATCACGGACATGTGCATCATTGTCCACAAGTCCCACAAGACCACCGACAGTCTGATCTGAACTATTTGCATTTGATGAAATGGCTATTGTAGCTTTGGATTTAGCAATAGACGCGTTTTCACCTGTCAAATGTCCAACCAAGCCACCAATATTGTAGGTAGCAGTTGTTTCATAGGTATTAATAATCCTTCCCTTGAAACTACTGTCAGTGATGGTTGATTGTTCGGACTTGGCAAGCAATCCACCAATACCACGTTCCCCAGCTAAGACACCGTCGACATGAACCTGGTTAATTTTTGTCCCATTTTTAGCTTCATTTGCCAGTGAACCGATATCATTCTTTCCTGAAATAGAGACATTTTTCAGGCTCAGTTTTTCTACTGTAGCATTACTTAAGTTGTTAAATAAAGGTTTTTTCAAATTATAGATAGCATAATGTTTGCCATCTTTTTCACCAATCAACCTACCAGTAAAGTTGCCCTTAATATAAGACTTCGCATCAGACTCCAGTTCCATTTCGTTAGCATTCAAGCTAGCTGATAAATAATAGGTTCCACCAAGATTTTGGTTGATGGCATGAACTAGATTACTAAAGGAAGTAAAGTTTGTCGTTTCCTCTGTAGTCTTCTTAGCTAAATAGAAACTGAAATTTTCAACATATTTATGGTCTATCTCCTGCTGGAGTTTATCAACTCTCGCTGTAATTTTATAAAATGTGCGTCCATCTTTTAACTCCTCGGATATCGATGCAACCGGAAGGTAAACATCTTTAAACGCAGAAGATTTTACCTTTACAAAATAAGTATCTGGATTACTTGGAACACTGTCCAAAGAAACATGTTGTTTGTAAGTTCCATTCGTTTGATGACTATACAATTCAATATCAGAAACATTTCTTAATTCAAGTGTTTTCTCTGGATCTGTTTCTTTTGGCTTCTCAACGGGAGTTTCAGGTTTTAGTTGCTCAATATTCCCCTTGTATTCAGGAAGTGGATCTACCTGTTCTGGTTCTACTATTGCTCCGGCCTGTGGACCTGTGTATTCTGGTAGGGGAGCAATCTGCTCTGGTTCAACAATAGCGCCAGCTTGTACGCCTGTGTATTCTGGTAGGGGGGCTACCTGCTCTGGTTCGACAATAGCTCCAGCTTGTGGGCCTGTGTATTCTGGTAGGGGGGCTACTTGTTCTGGTTCTACTATTGCTCCGGCTTGCACTCCTGTGTATTCTTTCGGTGCTTCTACCTTCTCTGGTTCTACTATCGCTCCAGCTTGTACTCCTGTATATTCTGGTAGGGGGGCTACTTGTTCTGGTTCTACTATTGCTCCGGCTTGCACTCCTGTGTATTCCTTCGGTGCTTCTACCTTCTCTGGTTCTACTATCGCTCCAGCCTGAACTCCTGTATATTCTGGAAGCGGTGCTACCTGTTCAGGTTCTCCTTTATCACTTACCACAGTATCTGGCGACTCTGGTTGAACCTCAGTCTCACCTTTGTCAGTCACAACCGCTTCCGGTAGCTCTGGTTGGACTGCTGGTTCGCCTTTTTCAGTTACAACTGCTTCGGGTAACGCTGGCTGAACTTCTGGTTCACCCTTGTCTGTAACAACTGCTTCGGGTAACTCTGGTTGGATTGCAGGTTCAACTACTGCCCCTGCCTGTGGACCTGTGTATTCTGGTAGTGGTGCTACCTGCTCTGGTTCAACAATAGCTCCGGCTTGTGGTCCTTTATATTCTGGAAGCGGTGCCACCTGTTCAGGTTCTCTTTTATCACTTACCACAGTATCTGGCGACTCTGGTTGAACCTCAGTCTCACCTTTGTCGGTCACAACCGCTTCCGGTAGCTCTGGTTGGACTGCTGGTTCGCCTTTTTCAGTTACAACAGCTTCGGGTAACGCTGGTTGGACTTCTGGTACACCTTTATCTGTTACAACTGCTTCTGGCAACTCTGGTTGGACTGCTGGCTCACCTTTGTCGGTTACTACAGCTGCTGGTAGTTCAGGCTGAATTGCGGGTTCAACAATAGCTCCAGACTGTACTTCCTTATGTTCTGCACCAGTCTCAGGTTGTTCCTTTATAACTTGAGCTTTTTTAGTACCTTTTTCGACTATTCTTGTAACAGGCGCAGTCGTTGAAGTTGAAACAATTTCTCGTGAAACCTCTTCATTGTTTACAGAGAATATTCTGATGACTTCAACTTTCTTACCTAATTTACCTTCTTGTTTGACTCTTACAGTTCCTTCAGCTAAATCAGGATTTGCTTGAATTTCTTCTTGAAAATCTATTTTTGTCTCTATAATTTCCTCACGATATAAGAGTTCAGGTTTATTCAACTGGCCTGATAGAACTTCATCCTGTGGATTTAATGTATTTACCCCAGTCTTTTCTTTTGGAGAAACCTTCTCATCTTTCTTCGCTTCTAGATTCTTATGTTCTGATAATTGTACTTGAGAATCTAAAGATTGTTTCTCTTCTTTTGTTGGATTCGTTAATTCTGTAGAAAGAGGTTTTTCAACTACTTGAACTTCTGTTGGCTTAGTTGAAGAAACAGGTTTTTCTTCCTGCATAGCTTGTACTGTTGATGGATTCTCTACAAAATTCGGTGTAACATTATAATCCACCTTTTGTTGTTTTGTAGGAGTGGCTGCTGATTTTTCTTGATTATTTACTTTAGACTCAGAAGTTATGTTTTCCTCTTTGATATATCCAATATATGTGTAACCTGAAATGTCTTTAGGAAGAGGTAATTTTTCTCCAGAGGTCAATTCATAGTCCGTATTGTAATTCAGTAAAAAATTATTTTCTAAAGCATGAGCTGAAATTAGGACACCATTTCCTATTCCTGCAACCAATACTAAATGTAATACTGTTTTATTCTTAACTTTTTTCTTAGAAACGGCAAAAATTAAAATTCCCAGAGCAGCTAAGCTAGCTCCAGCAACTAGGGCTTGCATATCATTCTTGCTTCCAGTATTTGGCAATTCCGCCAGTTGATTTTGAGAATTTAACTTATAAACAAGATAATAAGTCTCATCATCATTCTCCATGTATGTCGGAATATCATATACAAGCTGCATCTTCTCATCTGATGATAGCTCTGACTCTGTCACATATTTATAGTGAACCCCTGTAGTTTCTTGAGCATCCACAGATGAATTAGCTAATACAGACATAAAAAATAAACTTGAAATCGTTGCAGATACAAGTCCTACTGATAATTTTCTAAATGAAAAACGCTGCTGTTTTTCACCAAAATACTTTTCCATTATTCCTCCTTGAAATAAAATTTAAAAATATGTAAGGCAAACTTTATTATATTAGCTTGTTATCTTATAAAAAGGTAACATACTTTAATTATACTCTTAATTTACCAAAAAGTCTTAAAATTGCGTTACGTTTTCATACTTTGTTTTATATATAAAATACGAAGGAGCAGGGTTTGCCATTTCCTATTTTCTCTTTTTGGATAAAATGTAACCTACCATGGAATTTCCACGGTAGGTGTTACTTATATCACTAATCGTTCTAAAAATGGTTTGATGCAGTTGAGGAGAATTCCTTCTATCCAGCTTTCTTGTGCTGAGGATAGATGTTCTGTCTGAAGGCTTTCTTTTAAAAAGTCTCGGACTTGTTCTGGTGCGATTTCAAACTCAAAAGCTTTCATTTTATAGAAAAAGTCGATGAGATGGTCTGACAGATATTCGGTTGAAAATGGCACTTCTCCACTCTTTCGATATTCTAATAAGAGCCGAGAAAATCGTGCTTTTTCTTCAGGAAGCTCACGAAAATAGGAATTGAGGAGCCAGGTCTGCTTCTGCTTTCTTTCAATTGGATCCTGACTAGCAATTCGTTGGTCTTTTTCCAGCTCTTTTTGGTATTGTTTGGCCTTGATAGCCCGTTCTGTTCGATTTTTACCAAAAAGAATTTTCTCCCACTTGCGTTCTTCTTGAGTCAGGGTCTCTGTAAATCCAAAGTAATCTTGATAAGCACGCTCTGCTGGTCCCATGGCTAGGACTAGATTGTCTGCATATTGCTTGGCGATTTTATCCCTCTTCTTGCGTTCTTTCTCTGCCTGGATACGCAGTTCTTGTTCGTAGTCAATTTTCTCCTTACCTAGTTTGACAAGATAGAGTTGGTCATCTGATTTTCCAAGTAAAAAGGGTTTGATACACTTTTCAAGAACTTCCTCCATACGAGCCTTCTTCTTAGGCTCTGCCTTGGTCCAACTTCCTCCTTGAAAGACTTCTAGGAAGAGCTGGTAGTCTCTCTCAGGTGTGAACTGATTGCCACGATTAGGTTTAAAAACACCTTTTTCCCAGAGCCACTTTAGAAGACGCTCGTCAAAGTCACTTTTGTTAACCTTGATTTTTTCCTTTTTCTGGGCTTTTCTGGTCAGGTTTTCAACCTTTCTGAGCAGTTTTTCTTCCTCTTCTAGTTGCTGGTCAAGGCTTAATCGATGAAAATGCCGAACACAGTCGCTACCGATAGGAAAGAGGCGTTGACCTGTGACGCCGTTAAAGAGTTCGTAAGCGTATTTGATGGCATTTCCACAGACACAATTGCTACGGCCGATACCGTTAAAAATCAAGGAAACTTCATTCCATTCCTTGGTAGCTTGTTCCCAAGTATCAGCTTTTGAAGCCTGTAAAACCGCATCATGTAGGGATTTTCTAACTGGAAGTGTCATGAGGTCTCCTTTCTAGATTATACTTTTACAACTTGAACCTCGTCTTTACCGAGTAAAATCAAGTATTTCTCAATATTTTCAATCGAATAGGCTCGAGATAAAGCCTCTCCGTATAGGGCTAACTGATCACGATAACGGTCTATGAGTTGACTTGGTTCATCATAGCGGTCTGTCTTGTAGTCGAACAGAACAATTCTGTCCTCATAAAGCAGATAGCCATCAAGGATACCACGGACAACAAAGTCTTCCTGACTCTTTTGGTCTCGTTTGAGCATGGAGAAAGGTTGTTCGCGATAGAGATAGTTAGTATTTGCGAGAATTTCCCGACCGAGTTCTGTGTCAAAGAATGCAAGGATTTTCGCAAGATTGATCTTGTCTCTGACCGCTGGGCTGGTTTGAACTTGTTTGAGAGTTTCTGTCAGACTAGCAAGCGTTGGTCGCTGACTGAGGTCAATTCTCTGCATGAGTTCGTGGGTGGCACTACCAATCTCAGCTCCTGTTACCTTTTCTTTGGTTGAAAAATCTGGCAAATCAAAGTTGATTTTCTTGTCTACTGACTGGCCTTGACCTGCAATCTCGACACCTTCCATATCCATAATGGGTTCGTAGAATTTCTTGATTTGGCTTGGGGTTTGAACACTTGGTAGTTCAATGGCTGCGCGGTGAAGAGTATTATAAACTTCCACCTCTTTCAGCATTTCAAGAGCTTCTTTGATGGTTTCTGACTGGCGATTGTCTACTTGGGAGCTATCTTGGAGAGGGCTCTTATTTTCTAATTCTCCGATAGCTTCTCTAGTCAACTGATCCTCACCAACAAAACGATAGCTAAAGTTGAGATTATCCTTTGCAAACACTTTACTGATAGCCCAAAGCCAATCTTGGAAATTCCTTGCTTGCAGTCTAGTAGATCTATTTAGTTTTCCATTTTTAGCCGCTGGGTATTCCTTGGCTTCCAGCTTTTCACGAGAACCTTTACCGATAAGATAAAGCTTTTTCTCAGCCCGCGTCATGGCAACATACAGCAGACGCATCTGCTCTGAATAGCTTGCCAGCTGTAATTCCTCTTCATTCTGCCCATAGGTCAGGCTAGGAATGGAGAGTTTGATGGTTTTAGGATAGTGAGCTTCTACTGCTCCTGTCTCCATCTTGGCAATATATTTGACACCAAGCCCATTTTTACGACTGAGAATAACCTCTGACATAGAGTCTTGCTTGTTGAAATCTTGATCCATGTTAAGGATGAAGACGTAAGGAAACTCCAAGCCTTTACTCTTGTGGATGGTCATGAGCTCTACTGCATCTTTGGGCGGTGCGACAACCACGCTTGCAAGATCGTGCTGGGCTTCTAAGACTTGGTTAATCATACCAATAAAACGAGACAAACCCTTAAAATTGCTCTTTTCAAAATGATCAGCACGAAGTGCTAGGGCATAGAGATTGGCCTGTCTAGTAGGACCATTTGGCAAAGCCCCAACATAATCATAATAAAAACGGTCATTGTAAATCTTCCAAATCAAGTCATAGAGGGAGTGAGTTTGGGCATACAAGCGCCAAGAATCCAAGATATCCATGAATTGATTTAGTTTCTCAGCTAGAGCTGTGTGTATCAAGCCTTTTTGACTACTTGCCAGTTTTTGTGCATTGACAAGTTTTTCATAGAGATTTTCTTGGACTTTATCCTCTGCTTTCTGAAGGGATAAACGTGCTAACTCGTCCTCATCAAAACTAAACATAGGAGACTTCATAAGGGCAACTAGGGCATAGTCTTGCAGGGGATTGTGAATGACACGAAGGGTGTCTAGCATGACTTGCACTTCTAGGGATTGGAGGTAATTGTTTTGCTCTCCGTCTGTTTTGACGGGAATCCCGTACTCAGACAGGGCGAGAAGAATCTGGTCATTACGACTGCGGCTGGAGGTCAGAAGAGCAATTTCTTTAAAGGCAACACCTTTTTCCTGATGAAGTTTCAGGATCTCCTTGATGACTAAGCGCATCTCACCAGTTAGTTTCGTTTCTGCTTGGCTCTCTTCTTCCTCACCTGTGTCGTCCTTGTCGTAGAGGAGAAATTCTGCCTTGTTGTCTGGATTGGGAGTCAGTTTGGTATTGGCAAAAACAAGCTGGTGCATGTTATCATAGTTGATTTCGCCGACCTCTTGGTCCATGAGACGTTCAAAGACATCATTGGTTGCTGACAGCACTTCTGAACTACTACGGAAATTTTCTTTGAGGAGAATGAGCTTGCCTTCTTGGGGATTTTGCGCATAGCGTTGGAATTTCTCATTGAAAATCTGCGGGTCTGCCTGACGGAAACGATAGATAGATTGCTTGATATCTCCTACCATAAAGCGATTGTGGCCATTAGACAGCAATTCCAGCATCCGTTCTTGAATATGGTTGGTATCCTGATACTCATCGACCATGACTTCATGGAAGCGCTCCTGATAAGCCTCACGGACTTGTGGGAATTTCTCTAAAATCTCAATGGTGTAATGGCTGATATCAGCGAACTCAAAGGCATTTTCCTGTCGTTTGCGCTGACGATAAGCTTCCACAAAATCACTCATGAAAGTTTGGAAAGTCTTAGCTAGTTCCCATGTATCTCCATGATAACGTTCTTGATAGTCGAGAATGATTATCTGGTCTGACAGTTGTCCTAGTTTAGCAAACTGGGTCTTTCTCTCTTCGTTGTAGGCATCGGCCAGTGGCTTCAAATCAGCCTTACGACTGGCATTAGTCAGAGATCGGCCGTTTTTCTCTTTTGAAATGGCGACGACACGCGCAAGTACTGCCTGATAAGCCTGACTATCGGACTCCTGATTTAGGGAGCCAATTTCATCCAGAATCAACTGAACATTCTCTAGATAAGCAGCCTTTGCAAACTCCTTGGCATCATTATCCAGATGGTAACGGAAAAAGCTTTCCAAATCCCAAAGGGCTTGTTTGATTTGCTCAGTCAGTTTTTCTTTTTCACTGGTAAAATCAGCTTTCTCAAAGCCTTTGAGGAAAGATTCACTCAGCCACTTTTGAGGGTTGCTGGTGGATTGGAGGAAGTCATAAATTTTATAGACTTGCTGGCGTAGCCCCCGTTCATCCTTGCCACGTCCAGCAAAGTTTTTCAGCAAATGACTAAAGGTCTCTTTCTGCTTACCTTGGTAATGGGCTTCAAAAACCTCATGAAAAACTTCGTTTTTTAGAAGTAGTTGCTCGCTCTGGTTTTGTAAAATCCTGAAATTAGGCGCAATATCAATCAGATAGCCATGTTTGCCAAGGAATTTTTGGGTAAAAGAGTCCATGGTTCCGATAGCTGCGTTGGGTAGGTCTGCCAATTGTTTACCTAAGTGTTGTTTGAGGTCAACATCGCTACTTTCTTGGATTTGTTGGCTGATTTTTTTCTCCAAACGTTCTTTAAGCTCGGTGGCAGCCTTGACAGTAAAGGTTGAGATAAAGAGTTGAGAAATTTCGACACCGCGCGCCAATTGATCTAGAATGCGCTCTGCCATGACAAAAGTCTTCCCCGAACCAGCCGATGCTGAAACCAGGATATTCTGACCAGAAGTGTAGATGGCTTCGATTTGCTCGGCAGTTTTCTTTTGTTCCTTGCTCAAATGCGCTTCTGCTTCTTGCAATTTTTGAATTTCCTTCTCAGTTAAAAAGGGAATAGGCTTCATCGATTCAACTCCTCTCTTATTTTTTCAAACCAAGCTTGCTTGAGTTTTTCTCCAACCAGACGCTTGCCATCAGCTAAGTCCAACTTTTCTAGGAAACGGGCTTGACCCAAGTGATAATTGGCTTCAAATCCTGTGATGGCTGGATGTTGCTGAACATACGGTGCAATACTTCTGCCATTTTCGGTATAAGGATTAATGGCGAACTGGCCTTCTAAAATCTTCTCAGCTGCTTTCTTGTAAAGTTGGGCATTGTAGTCCAGCAAGAGCTGGAATTCCTCATCCGTCAGCTGATTAGCCTTGTTTTTGTTATAAAATTCGCCCAAATGACTGCTTTCTTTTTCTAAAAAGAGGCCTTGGTATTTCATTGACTTGCTAGCTTCTACTACTGCACCTGCTAGACTTTTAACGGCCATCAGAGATTGGACTGGTTCAGCCATTTCCAAGTACATAGCGCCGAAAAAGTTCTGCTCCCCTTCTCTTTTTAGTGCAGCTAAGTAAGTTGGCAACTGGGAATTGAGGCCATTAAAGAAATGAGGAAACTGGAACTGAGTCAGACTGGATTTGTAGTCTACTACCCCTATCGCTCCATCAGCTTTCAAACGGTCAATCCGGTCAACCTTGCCTCGTACAAAGACACTGCGTCCATTGTCTAATTGAATAAAGGCTTGGTCTTTTCCACCGAAATTCGCCTCTTCTTTGATAGTTTCAATAGCTGGATTATGGCGGAGAATATGTCCAGTTGTCCGCGCCACATCAAGCAGAATTTCCTTGGTAAACTGGGCTTCCAAACTTTCCTGATAAATAGCCTCAAATTCTCGCTCTTGACTGGTTTCTTGAATAGCTTGTTCTAGACGTTTGTCAAAGGGATCTTCGTCAGGCAACTGCAAGGCTCGTTCAAAAATACGGTGTAAGAAATTCCCGTGACTACGGGCATCTGGACGCAGGCGCAATTCTTCTTGCAAGCCTAAAACGTAGCGAAGAAAATAACTGTATTCATTGCGGTAAAACTCCGTCAAACCGGAGGTAGACAGGTAAAACTCCTGATCAGCAGGATAGAGAGCTTGTAAGGTGTCCTTTGCTAAGGGTTTACTGCTTGGGCTGGTTGGGAAGGCTGGATTTTCCAGACCTTGCTGGTCTAACTTTTTACCCATGACACGCGCCAGCACCTTGACAAAGGTCAAATCTTGCTCCCTATCACTCGTCTCGCCCTGCTGGTGATAGGCAACCAGACTGGACAAAAGACTGTGATAGGACCCCATATCTTCCTTAGACAGCCCTTTGTGATTCATCCTTTTTTCTTTCCGCCTAAATCCAAAATGGACTAGCTCTTGCAGATAGGCTGACTCCTTACTTTCACTTTCATTAAAAAGGCTTGGAGCCGACAAGACCAACTTCTTACGCGCAGAATTGACCAAGGAAAGCATGGTATAGCGATTTTTCTTGAGGTTTTCACTGCTGGCAATCAGCAATTGACTCCCCTCTTCAGTCATTTGGTTTAAATTTTGTCTTTCTTCATCTGTCAAAAGGCTGGTATTCTGCGCGATTTTTGGTAAATTGTCCTGAGTCAACCCAATGGCATAGACAAAGTCAGCAGTCAGTGGTGCAATCAAATCGTAACTCTGCACCAGAATAGTGTCTACTGTTGCTGGAATGATGCGATACTGAGATAGACTCATCCCAGAATGAAGCAAGGCTAGAAAGTCCTCTAGATTAACTTGCGAACCAGCAAAAACAGTCGCAAATTGTTCTAAAACATGACAGAAAGCCTTCCAAACTTCGGCTTGTCTTTCCTGTTCTACAGCTTCCATAGTGGCTGTCAAATCTTGCAACTGCTTGGTCACCGCTCCCTCTTTTAGAAAGCTATTCCATTTTTGTAGGAGGTTTTCAGCCTTTTGTTTTCGGCTAGCAAAAAGAGTCTCAAGAGGTGTTAAAACACGCAGACGAAGAGTATTTAAACGTTCCAGATTAAATTTTCCATGGTGTGATTTGGTAAAGGTTTGCTGAAAGGCTGGCAAGCCATTGATACCAAGATAGCGGATATATTGCTCAAAAGCATCAATATCAGCCTGACTAAGGTCGGTATACAAACCTGTTCTAAGAAGGTTTATCAAATCCTCCTGACGGAAACGATAGCGTTTCAAAGCTAAAATAGACTCGACAAATTGTGTCAAGGGATGATGAGCCATGGATTCGCTTCTACCAAGATAGAAAGGAATCTGATACTGGTCAAAAATCGTTTTTAGAGATAATTGATAAGAAGCTACATCACCCAAGAGAATACGAAAATGCTTGTAGCTCAGGTCTGAGTTCTTATGTAATTTCTGACGAATGCTACGGGCTACTAGCTCCAACTCCTCCTTTTGCGTCAAACAAGACCAGATTTGTAAGTTTTCACGGTCCTTATCATCAATTTCCAAGGAAAGTTCTGAAAAGTCATAGGACGATTCCAATAAACGAGAGGCCTTATCAAAACTATCCATCTGCTCATGAGTTTGAGAACAATCCAGAGCAGGAGTTTGGTATTTAGAGGCTAGATGATGGAGAAACTCCACACTGGCTTGGTAGAGATTACCCTCGCTAAAAGGGCTAGTATAGGCTTTCTTACTAGCATAGGCTCCAATGATAATCTCAACACCCTTGCCATGAAGTAGGTCCACAATTCGCTCTTCCTCAGCAGAAAAACGGGTAAATCCATCAATGACCAAGGCAATTTGAGTGAAATCACTACTTACCTTGTCATTCTCAATAGCCTCAATCAAATGGGACAACTGACTTCCCTGAGTCAACTGCCCCTGATTGAGATAAGCCGTTATCTTCTCAAAAATCAAGAGTAAGTCTGCCCTCTTGTCCTCATCCGTCAAACTCTCCAAGTCTAAAAAACTCATCTGAGCCTTGGTCATCTCGTGGTAAAGCTCAATCAACTGCTGGATAAATTGAGGATCCTGCTTGATAGCTCCATAAACACGTAAGTCCTTAGGATCAAGTTCAGCAAGGCATTTGTAAAAGGCCATCCCAAGACCGATGTCATCTAGACTGGTCTTAGCAGGCAAATCATTCAAAATCAGGTAACGAGCCATTTGCGCAAAGCGCGTGACGGTAATCGCAAAAGAAGCCTGCTGGAACAAGCATTCCAGCACGGCGCGTTCCTTTTCAAAAGAAAGAGAGTTGGGAGCGATGTAGAAGACTCGCTTGCCAGCAGCAACCAGCTCCTCCGCCTCTCTGGTTAGAATTTCAGTCAAAGAAGTCCGAATATCAGTATAAAGTAATTTCATCTCAGCCTCGTTGGAATTTTTCGTTACCTTTTATTATACCATGATTAGCCAGCCAATTCTGAAAATAATCAGTTCTTGTTCATTCGTTGAAAAGAAAATGCCGGAAAGTTCCGACATTGTTTTAGTAAGCTAACTTCCTGAAAATAGGAGTAACCACACATTCCAGAAGGCAGTGATATTGATGAGAATGTGAACTAGTATTGGATAATAGAGATTTTTTGTCATGCGATACAATAGAGCCAAAATAAGCCCTCCGCTAGCATAAATGAAAAAAGCAAGAGGAGTTAAAGCGAAATTGATATGAATATAACCGAAAATAATAGCAGAAAGCAAGACATCTCCGTACCAAGGCGAGTTTTTGAAAAAGGTTATCATAAGCACACCGCGATAAATCAATTCCTCAGCAATAGGGCCGATGAAGCAAGCTATGAGCAAGAAATAGGGTAATTCCTGTCTCCCTATCATTTCTATCGTTTCATTCAAAGAAATTTGATTTGAAGACGAGGGTATGAAATAAGACAAGAAGAAGTCAGACATATACGAAATGATATAGCCCAGTAAAAGGTAGATAAAGTACCTCAACTGCCACTTGAAGTGAAAAGTTTTCTTTCCTGCAAAAACTAGTAGATAGATGACCGCTAATAAAAGAACTCCACTCTCCATCAAAAGTAGAATCTGAAAAAACTCACGACTTGCTGGTAGATAAGGCTTTGCGAGATGATTGAAAAGCCTCCAAAACCAAGTTGATTTGTAAAAAATTAAGGACAATGCTAGTAAAATCTGAATAATCCGTTTTTTCATCTCAAATCCTCTGTTTTTCTTGACTAGCTTATTGAATATAATGGTTTGTTTAATTGAATCACAAGTTTAGTATAGAATATCTTTTCAAAATATACTCTTCAAATCATAAATTGTCATCAAAACATCCTAAACTGTAAAATCAATTAACCCATACCCTTTTACCATTATCTTCTCTAACAAAGGAAGACCTATGATTAAGTTACTAACCTTGGATATAGATTGATTTCTCCTAAATGAATCCAAAGCCCCCAAAAAATCAGGTGGTTTATTTAGCCTGAACCTTACGGAGCGAGACAAATAAAAGCCAGTATTGCTACTGACTCTTACATCATTTTGATTTAACAGGATAAATTTATGCTTCTGATTTCGTCATAACTGACTCACTACCTTTTTAATAAAGCAAGTAATTTTTCTGCTTCTGCCATGATGCCATTATTATCCATGGTTTGGAGACTCAGATTATTTCGTAAACCAGCTAGGCTCTCTGTCACATTGTTTTTCAAGCTAGCATCCGTTACTTTGTCAAGTAAAGCTTCTACTTCTTTGAGTTTGGCTTCTACTTTTTCAGTCTCTACTTGAGGGACTTCAGCTTCGTCTGTTGTATCGTTAGCAACTCCCTCTGTCTCGTCTTCATCAGTGCTCGGTTTATAAAGATTATCTACTGAAGGGTTTAAACCTGCGTGATTCTCTTTTTCATCAGATTCAGTGCGAGTTGGCTCACTTACTTCATCATGTTCCTTATCTTCATCAGGTTTACTGTCTTGGTCTGCCTTATTTTTACGAACATGGTCGCTGGCATTTCCCCAACCATTATCTGAGTGAGGACGTTCTTCAGGATGTTCAACATAATATTTTACAGTCGCAAAGAGATCCTCAAGGCTATAACCCTTAGGTGCTTCATAGAGTCCTTCGTCAAACCAAGCAAATTTAATATTATGGTAATGATCATAATGAGGTATAATCAAGCTACCGTTTTTAACTTCAACAGTATGTTGGAGATTGTAAGGCATGTGATCCAGTGGAACCTTCTTAGCTGCCTTCACTTTATTATAGATTGCTTCTACTCCTTTAACCTCAGTATTTCCTGACCCCTGATTATCTGTTGAAGGAGGCATCAAACCTTTCTCTTTAGCATAAGTCTGAGCTGCTGCTCTTTCAGCTTCAGACAAACTTTCTTTCTTAATCCAATGACTATGAGTCATATGTGGAGTTACATAGGCATCGCCTTCATCGCTAGTTATATCATGAGGATCAAAGATATAGCCATCTTCTGTTGTATACTTACCTGCTAATTTCGCTAATTTAATTTCATCGTCCGTATAGGCAATTTGAGCATTTGGTTTGCCAAGTCGCTCTGGATGGGTAATTGGTGCTAGGAAGGTAAGAATATCATCAACTAACTTGACTTTATCGCTTGAGACGTCATTAAGACGTTCCAAAAGTGTATCCAAAGTTTCAAAATCAGCTTGGCGACCTTTATTAGAAATCAAATTTTGATGAACTTTTGCTAGTAAATCATAAACCTTGTTGTAAAATTCTTGATCACTAGAAGGGATGGTACTTTTCTTAGCTCCTAACACATGAGACAAACTTTCTTGTTTGGCAAGTTTATTATCAATGGCTATAACAGTTTCTGCTGAAAGCTCCTTAGTAGAGATATAACGCGAGGTTCCATTCTCTTCAAAGACATAACCATCAGCTACCTTTCGAACAGCCTGTTTAACCAATTTTCCATCAAATGGATTGCTTGGAGATGATTGAGGATTTGGTACAGGTTGTGGACTTGGTACTGGGGTAGTCTCTGGAGCAGGGATTAGATTTGGTCTTGATGGTAACCAATGACTTGAACTATAATGAGGTGGAATCATTCTTGCAATTTTCTGCTCTAAATCAGACATTTGTGAATAAGGAATAAAGTGATAATGGTCTCCGTGAGGCACTGCTACACCGTTTGCTGTACGTTTGATGATTTGGGCCGGATCAAAGACTAATCCATCCGATTCTACATGTCGTTCTGACAAAGGTTTGGCATACAATTCACTTAAAAGTGTTGGGATATCTTCCCCTTGATTTTGATGATATGTTGGGGTGACAGTCAGGTTTGGACTCTCTGTCAAACTTGGTTGGGCTGGTTTAGCATTATCACTACTTGGTTTACTTGAGCTTGTAGAAGAATGAGAACCCTGTTTACCATTCCAATAGTCTTGGGCTGCAGCCAATTCTCCTGCTGACAAATCACTCTTAGGTATATAGTGAAAATGATTGCCATGCGGTACAACAAAAGCGTCACCTGTATCTTCAATCACATCTTTCGGACTAAAGACATAGCCATCATCCGTTGTATAAGCGCCTCCAGTTCCTCGATTTGGTGCCTGCGTATTGAGATTAAAATTTGGTTTAATCGGTGAACTTGGTTTATCTGTACTGCTTGGTTTCGGATTGTCAGAATGACTTTGAACTGGCTGACCTCCAATTGGAAGATTTCGAGCCAATTTTTCTTCCAAAGCAGACATTTGCGAATAAGGAATGAAATGGAAATGATCTCCGTGAGGTACTGCGACACCATTGGCTGTACGTTTTGTAATCTGTGCTGGGTCAAATACCAAGCCATCAGACTCCACATGACGTTGGCTAAGTGGCAAAGCGTACAATTCTTGAAGAAGACTAGCTAAATCCTCATTTTGACTCTCAGGAGCTGTTGCAGAATTTTGCGGAGTTTCAGCTTGAATCGTTCTCACATTAGATCTTGTTTCTCCCCTGCTTGAACGATATTCAACCGTACTTAATTGACCACCTTTTCCAGATAAGAAGGCTTGAGCAGCAGCTAATTCACTGGCAGACAAGTCACTCTTAGGAATATAGTGGAAGTGATTGCCATGAGGAACGATATAGGCATCACCCGTGTCTTCGATGATATCAGATGCGTTGAAGATATAACCGTCATCCGTTGTATAACGTCCTTGGGCTCTGGCTTCAGCAACAGCATTATCTGTACTTGAATTATGATTATGACTATGTTCCTGCTTCTGACGTTTAATCTCTTCTTTTGTCCGAATATTATCCGCATGGGCCGCATCTTTAAGGTAAACATAGTATTTCCCGTCTACCTTAATGACATAGCCACCCTTGATTTCATTGACAATGTCTGCATCCTTCAACTGATAATTCGGATCTTTCATCAGCAGTTCTTCACTGATGATAGCATCATAAGGAACCTTGCCATTATAGTAATGATAATGGTCTCCATGAGAGGTCACATAACCTTGATCCGTAATCTTGATGACGATTTGTTCAGCGTTGATTCCCTCTCTCTTACTGACTTCATCTGGTGTCAAATTTTCTGCCTTTTGACCAGCCTGATCACCGTCTATATAAGCAACTCGATTAGACTCTTTCTTAGCCTGACCAGCTTGGTAACGACCAAGTTCATAGGAACAAACACTTAGGGCAAGAACTGCCACTGAACCTGCCACATATTTTTTATTGATTTTCATTCTTTTCTCTTTTCTTAAGCCTATTTGATTCACCACAAAACGATGAACCGGTTAATTAACTAGTTAATAGTTTACTCTTTTTAGTATTACTTGTCAAGAATTTTTCGTATACACATAATAAAAATGAAAGCCTCTTTATCGAGACTTTCATTTTTCATTAGTTTATTTTTCTTTGCTTACAGATGTAAGATTACTACCTTTTAACAAAGCAAGTAGTTTCTCTGCTTCTGTCATGATACCATTATTATCCAAGGTTTGGAGACTCAGATTATTTCGTAAACCAGCTAGAGTTTCCGTTGCATTGGCTTTCAAACTAGCATCTGTTACTTTAGCAAGTAAAGCTTCTGCTTCTTTGAGCTTGGCTTCTACTTTTTCAGTCTCTACTTGAGGGACTTCTGGTTCAGCAGGTGTTTCCTCTACTGGCTCTTCATCTGCTTTGAAGTTCTTATTTGGATCTTCACTGTGGTCTTTCTTACCTAAGACATGCTCGCTGGCATTGCCCCATCCATCATTAGAATGTGGACGTTCGTCAGGATGTTCAACATAATACTTAATCGTCGCAAATAAATCTTCCAAGGTATAACCGTTTGGAGCCTTGTATGAGTGATCATCAAACCAAGCAAATTTAATGTTATGGTAATGATCCTTATGAGGAATGATTAAATTACCATTTTTTATCTCAACTGTATGCTCTACCATGTATGGAAGTCGAACGAGTGGAATTCGTTTCTCACCTTTCACACGATTGTAAATGGCCGCTGCACTATCTCCAGTTGGATTTGCTTGAGCGTCTGCATCTGGAGATGGAGGTAGGATACCTTTTTCTTTAGTATAAGATTGAGCAGCTGCTTTTTCCTTATCAGAAAGGCTATCTTTTCCAATCCAGTGACTATGACCCATATGAGGCGTTACATAGGCATCTCCTTCATCACTGATAATATCATGTTCGTCAAAAATGTAGCCATCTGAGGTTGTATACTTATCAGCTAATTGTGCAATACGGACTTCGTTTTCGGTATATTCAATTTGAGAATTTGGTTTACCAAGACGTTCTGGATGGGTAATTGGTGCTAGGAATGCCAATAAATCATCTACTAATTTTCCTTTATTAGAAGATTCATCATTCAAGCGTTCTGCTAATTTGTCTAAGGATTGGAAATCAGAAGTACGACCCTTATTTTCAGACAAGGCTTTATGAGCCTCGGCCAATAAATTATATGCTTTATCATAAAATTCTTGATCACGAGGAGCGACATTTTCTTTCTTCGCAACTAGAGTGTGTGTCTCTTGAGTTTTCTTAGACAGAAGATTTTCAATAGCATCAATCTTATCCTTGGCCAAATCTTTAGCTAGAACATAACGACTAACGCCCTTATCCTCGATAATATATCCTTCGCCAACTTTTCTAACAACCTGGTTGACATCAAGTTCAGTCAGTTTATTTTCCACTGGTGCCAGAGGTTTGGTAGTAGGGGCTGGCTTCAGAGGAGTAACACTTGGCAAGACACTGCCATTTTGTCCCTTGATAGCTATCATACGAGCCAATTTTTCTTCCAAAGGGGACATTTGTGAATAAGGAATAAAGTGATAATGGTCTCCGTGAGGCACTGCAACACCGTTAGCTGTACGTTTGATGATTTGTGCCGGATCAAAGACTAATCCATCCGATTCTACATGTCGTTCTGATAAAGGTTTGGCATACAATTCACTTAAAAGTGTTGGGATATCTTCCCCTTGATTTTGATGATATGTTGGGGTGACAGTCAGGTTTGGACTCTCTGTCAAACTTGGTTGGGCTGGTTTAGCATTATCACTACTTGGTTTACTTGAACTTGTAGCAGAATGTGAGCCCTGTTTACCATTCCAATAAGCTTGGGCTGCAGCCAATTCTCCTGCTGACAAATCACTCTTCGGAATATAGTGGAAATGATTGCCATGCGGTACAACAAAAGCGTCACCTGTATCTTCAATCACATCTGTCGGACTAAAGACATACCCATCATCCGTTGTATAAGCGCCTCCAGTTCCTCGATTTGGTGCCTGTGAATTGAGATTAAAGTTTGGTTTAATGGTTGAACTTGGTTTCTCAGGACTGCTTGGTTTCGGATTGTCAGAATGGCTTTGAACTGGCTGACCTCCAATTGGCAGATTTCGAGCCAATTTTTCTTCCAAGGCAGACATTTGTGAGTAAGGAATGAAATGGAAATGATCTCCGTGAGGAACTGCCACACCATTGGCAGTACGTTTTGTAATCTGTGCTGGGTCAAATACTAATCCATCAGACTCCACATGACGTTGGTTAAGTGGCAAAGCGTACAATTCTTGAAGAAGACTAGCTAAATCCTCACTTTGACTTTCAGAATCTGTTGTAGGATTTTGAGGTGTCTCAGATTGACTCATTCTCACACTAGATCTTGTTTCAGCTCTGCTTGAACGATATTCAACCGTACTTAATTGACCACCTTTTCCAGATAAGAAGGCTTGGGCAGCAGCTAATTCACTGGCAGACAAATCACTCTTAGGAATATAGTGGAAATGATTGCCGTGAGGAACGATATAGGCATCACCCGTGTCCTCAATAATATCAGAGGCATTAAAGATATAACCATCATCCGTTGTATAGCGTCCTTGGGCTCTGGCTACAGCAACAGCATTATCTGTGCTTGAATTATGATTATGACTATGTTCCTGTTTCTGACGTTTAATCTCTTCTTTTGTCCGAATATTGTCCGCATGAGCCGCATCCTTGAGGTAAACATAGTATTTACCGTTTACCTTAATGACATAACCACCCTTGATTTCATTGACAATGTCTGCATCCTTCAACTGATAATTCGGATCTTTCATCAGTAATTCTTCACTGATGATAGCATCATAAGGAACCTTGCCATTATAGTAATGATAATGGTCTCCATGAGAGGTTACATATCCTTGATCCGTAATCTTGATAACAATTTGTTCGGCATTGATTCCCTCTCTCTTACTAACTTCATCTGGTGTCAAGTTCTCTGCCTTTTGACCAGCCTGATTACCGTCTATATAAGCAACTCGATTAGAATCTTTCTTAACCTGACCAGCTTGATAACGACCAAGTTCATAGGAACAAACACTTAGGGCAAGGACTGCCACTGAACCTGCTACATATTTTTTATTGATTTTCATTCTTTTCTCACTTTAATTCTTCTGCTAGAACACTCATATTTTCTTCAAGATTTTCTAAATAGGTCTTGTCATTTTGTGGGTCTGCCTCTAAAGGATTCAGAGTTTTAAGACCCACACCTGTTGATTTGACAAGAGTTTCAGCTACTTTGGAAGAAGCGTTACTTTCTGTAAAAATCGTTTTAACCTTATATGTTTTTACAAATTCCTGAATTTCTGTAAGTTGTCGTGGACTTGGTTCTTGTTCAGGAGAGATACCTGCAATACCAAGTTGATTAAGTCCAAATCTCTTCGCTAGATAAGAAAAGGCTGTATGTTGTGTTACAAATGTTTTCTGAGTCGCTTTTTCAAATTTAGGCTGAAATTTCTTAGTCAATTCTTGAGCTTTTTTGATAAAGGCTTGCGCATTTTTCTGGTAAGTTTCTTTATGCTCACTATCCACCTCTGAAAGTTTATCAGCGATAATCTGAGCTTCTTCGCCAGCTTTTTCAGGATCTAGCCAAGTATGAGGGTCATAGAGCGTTTTTTCATCAACTCCATCCCCTGCTTCCACATCTTCTAGCCCTGGGACGCGGTCTAAAGTCATTCCCTCTGAAGCCTCTAAAACCTTCACTTTAGATTTTTTTAGATTGGGATCTAAACTTCCTGCCCAAGATTCTAGCGTATGAGAATGGTAAACAAAGACATCTGCATCATAGATGGCCGCGATGTCATTTGCCGAAGGTTCAAAGGAGTGAATCCCACTACTTGACTGAATCATTCGAACATCATTCAAGTCACCAGATACTTCCTTAACCATAGCGTAGATAGGATAGAAACTGGTCACAATTTTCATCCCTTTCCCTGTCTGGCTTTCCTTTTGACCACAAGCACCTAAACACAAAAGAAAGACACTTAACAATACTAAAAATAAACTTTGTTTTTTCATGGTTAACCCCTTAACTATTTAATTAACTGGTAAACATTCTACTCCTAAAAATTTAATCTGTCAAGCTATTTTAAGAAAAAATTGAAATTTCTTTCACATATAAAAATCTGCTGAGTTTCAACAACTCAACAGATTCTCACTTTATATACTCAATGAAAATCGGCTCTATAATATTTGTAGTGGGTAACCCCCTATGGATATTATGGAGCCTTTTTTGTGTAGAAAAAAA